>DOHL01000123.1 GCA_003535305.1 Candidatus Acetothermia bacterium | reverse complement strand
GTTGACTGGGAGTTCCGCGAGGGGATTCTTTATCACGACGGAGTTCCATGGAGCGTGGAGGACGTCCTCTTTGGGCGCCGTATCTGGCTGCAAGAAGGCTTCCCTGCTCCGACATGGCTCGCTGAGAAAGTCTCCCTGATCGAGATCACCGGTGAGCGGACCATTAGGGTTTACTGGAATACACTCTATCCGTTCGCAGACCAGTTCTGGGGCTCGGCAGAGGCGTACCCGCGACATATCCTTGAGGACACGTTCCTCCAGTGGGTGGAGACAGGCGATGTTGCACCATTTGAGGCGCACCCGTTCTGGCTCACTGAATTTGTCGGCACCGGTCCGTTCAAATTGGTAGACTGGATCCCGGGAAGCCACATCACAGTGGAGAGGTTCGACGACTTCTTTATGGGGCAAGTCGATCCGCATTATCAGCCTCGTCTGGAGCGGCTGATCTTCAAGTTTATCGAAGACGTAGAAACATTGGCGATCATGGTCCGAACAGGTGAGGTCCACGTGACCGTCCCGCCAAACTTCCCATTTGACACTGCGCTCATTCTCTATCGGGACATCGAAGCAGGGGTAGTGCCGGCCGATGTCGTGGTCGAGTTCCGTGAAGGCGCGGTCTGGGAGCACCTTGATCTGCGGATACAAGAGGTCGATCTCCCGCATCCATATGTACGCGAAGCATTCCGCGACATCCGGGTCCGCCGCGCCCTCGTCCATGCGCTCGACCGCCAGTCGCTGGTCGACGAGCTCTTTGAAGGGCGCCAGGTCGTATCGCACGGTCCGCTGCCGCTGTTACACCCGCTGATGTCGCCGGAGGCGGTTGCGGCACAGAAGGTCTACGAATATGACCCTGAACTGGCCAAGGAGCTTCTCACTGAGGCCGGCTGGATACCCGGTCCGGATGGAATCAGGGTCGATGCCGACGGAAACAGGTTCGTCATCAATATTCGAACTACTGCCGGCAACCTGACTCGCGAAATGGTCCAGGTGATCCTTGCTGATCATTGGTTGGCTGTGGGGATCGAGACAGTGATCGAAAACCTGCCGCCGGCCGTCCTCTTCGGCTCGACACATTTCCGCGATCCGGGCGAATGGCCGGGAATGGTGATGTTCGCCTGGAATATCGGACTCACCCATCTGCCCAAATCATTGTGGCACAGCGTGAACATCATGCCTGCGGGCTGGAATGTCGCCCAGTGGGCCAATCCAGAGGCGGACGCGATCATCGAGAAAATCATGGTGGAGATGGACCCAGTGGGCCGGCAGCAGTTGATGGTCGACTTTATGCGACTATGGACGTACGATGTGGCCTCAATTCCGCTCTACTTCCGTGCGGAAAACCCCACTCGTCTGGCGAACATAATCGGCTTCCGGCCGCCGGGAGTCGGTCTTTCTACGTGGAACACCTGGGAATGGGATTGGGCTGAAGAGTAGCCTGATCTCATAAAACCCGGCTCTTGTCAGGAGGGCCGCGTAACTTGCCGCCCTCCTGGCCTCTTTAAAAGGAGTTCTTGATGGGAAATTTTATAATCAGACGAATCGCAGGGATGATACCGGTTCTTATTTTGATATCATTAGCTTCGTTCAGCTTGCTTGTCCTTATGCCCGGCTGTCCATTCGATCATCTGAGGATGGCTGACCCTGATATGCCACCGGAACAGATCGAGCGAATACGGGCCATCCATGGGTATGACCAACCGTTCTATCTGCGATATGTCAGGTGGTTGCAAGCTTTGATAGTAAGGGGTGACCTCGGCTTTTCACGGCGCTACCAGATCCCGGTTGCAGAACTTATCGGCCGCAATATACCGCGTACTATACTGCTGATGGGGCTTTCGATGGGCCTCGCAATTATAATCGCCATCCCGATCGGTATTTTCTCAGCCACTCGTCAATACTCGCTCCTTGATCACCTTGGAACTGGTTTTGCCTTCTTCGGGTTCGCTGTTCCCAACTTCTGGCTGGGAATGCTGTTGATGATCCTCTTTGCCGTCCATTTGCGTTGGCTGCCGGCAGCGGGGATGCGCTCTGTCGGGTTTGAATTAGAGGGTTGGGCTCTCATCGCTGACCGAGCACGCTTTCTTATCTTGCCGGTCATCACTCTCGCCACCGCGATGATGGCGGCGTGGATGCGCTATATGCGCTCTTCGATGCTCGAGGTCCTTCACCAGGATTACATCAGAACTGCCCGGGCCAAGGGACTTGACGAGCGATTGATAATCTATAAGCATGGGTTGCGTAATGCATTGATGACAATGATCACCCTCATTGCATTAGCGATTCCAGGCCTCTTCTCCGGCGCGATATTGACAGAGGCTGTCTTTGCCTTTCCGGGAATGGGACGGGCTTTCTGGCATGCACTTGTTGCCAGGGACACTTTTCCCGTCATTGCCATTATCATGATGTTGGCAACGTTGACGATCGTCTTTAATCTTATTGCAGATATTTTGTATGCATTCGCTGATCCGCGCGTGCGCTACGATTAGGAGTAACATGACTACATCATCTGGTGGCTCGAACCGCAGCGGCGAACTACGGCTCATTATAAACCATTTGCTTCGTCATAAATTGGCTGTTCTTGGACTTATCATTGTCTTTATAATCGCTGTTGTTGCGGTGACCGCTCCTTGGTTGAGCGAGCATGATGCCAGACGGACAAACCTCCGTCATCGCTTTGCCGCTCCTTCCGGCGAACATCCATTGGGGACCGATGAGGTCGGTCGCGATGTATTGACGCGGCTGATGTATGGCGGGCGCATATCCTTATCGCTCGGAATCATCGTTGCAGCAATCAGTGTAATCATCGGTCTGTCTTTCGGCGCTATATCCGGTTATCTCGGGGGAACAGTCGATTCGCTGATGATGAAGTTCGTAGACTTTATGCTCTGTTTGCCCTTTTTCCCCATCTTAATGGTCTTGGTAGTGGTGATAGGTGGCGGATTTTGGAATTTAGTGCTAATAATGACTATCTTCGGCTGGATGGGAGTCGCTCGAATCGTCCGCGCTGAGATCCTTGCTGTCAAAGCACAGGATTTTGTCTCTGCCGCCCGTGCAACAGGAGCATCTCAAGCACGGATTCTTTTTCGTCATCTGATTCCCAATGTCGTGGCGCCGGTCATTGTCGCAGCTACGTTAGCGGTCGGTGGGGCGATAATCGGTGAAGCATCATTGAGTTTTCTCGGTTTGGGAATCGCACCGCCGACTCCCAGTTGGGGGAATATGTTATTCAATGCCCGTGCTTATTTCTGGAATGCTCCTGCTCTCGTCATTTGGCCGGGCCTGTTAATATTTTTGACAGTCCTGTCAGTAAACTTTATCGGCGACGGACTGCGGGACGCTCTCGACCCTCACCAACGCCGCGGCAATTAAAACGGTAAATATCTGCTATGCGAGATAGGAGTAACGCTAAGACAGCAGTTCTGCTGATAGTATTTCTTATAGCAGGCGCTTTCGCCGGCCATTTTCTCATCGACCACCGCCTCGCTGGGACGATCAGCATCACCACATTCCCTGCCGGCGCAAATATCTACCTTGATGGCGAATTTCTCGGAACGACTCCCATTTCCATTGAGAGCGTGCAGCGTGGGTTTCGTGATCTGCTCATCACAAAAGAAGGGTATGATCCTTGGACCCGACTGGTCAATATTGAGCCACGCGAGCACTGGTCGCTTCACCTCGTTCTCGCTGATCAGCGGATACGTCCCCAATGGATGCATCGTTTAACTGTTTCGCTGTTCTCTCCGATGATCCTTGCCAAAGATCGACTCTACCTATCCTCAGTGGCAGACGGTCTCTTCGCCCTCGATCGCCACAGCGGCGAGATAGTATGGCGGTTCAACCCTGGTAGAATGTCATTCACCGCTCCGCTGATAGGAGAAGAGAGTATATATTTGCTCGCCTTTGACGGCACGATCAGTGCTGTGGATCGTAGCAATGGACGTCTAATATGGACAGCAAAGCTGGGTGTGTCGATCGCTTCCGGACAGCGCGCCCTCCTCAGGAATGGAATGATCTATGTGCTGACCGATGACGGCACAGTACTACACCGCATCGATGCAGCCAGCCGCACCAAACGGCCTGTAGAGAGATTGAATGCGGTCGATCATCTTCGCGTCAGAGTGCAAGCAGTGGCGTTGGGCAAGGTCGCCGACGTTCTCTATCTGCTCCAACCGACGGGGCGAATCCTTCTCGTTGATCGATTCGATGGCCGTTTCATCGCTGCGAAGTCACTGCCACTTCTACCTCTGGCCATTACCGCAAGCGATCATTTTATTTATATTCTCGCTGAAATGGAACGAGATAGCTACCGCTTGCTGGCACTCAATACAAATGACCTCTCGCTCGCATGGGAGCGAAGAATCGCTGAACGTCCGACCACTATCGTGACTGTCGGCGAAAGAATAGCTGTGGGAACAATGGCCGGCACCATGCAAATGCTTAATACAGCAGATGGAAAGGAATACTGGATCTATCAGACAGGCGAGGAAATCACTAACCTCGTTATTACCGGCGACGATGTTTACGCCGGGACCGCTGACGGAAGCATCTTCGCGGTGGACAGCATCTCCGGCGCTATTCGCTGGCGTGCCGATATCCACAGCGCTGTGATAACACTGATACCGGCTTTAGAAGGGTTGTATGTCGCTACACGCGACGGCACGATCTGCCTCCTCTATCGACCTGAGTGACCAGGAACAGTTACGGCGGCACAGAGCCTTGGAATGGCTTGAACAATGCTAAAATCATAACCTACTCCTGAAAACCTCACAAGTCTGCTATCCGTAATGTTGCGATAGACAGAACCAGCAAGCATCTACCCTTTATCGCACCGCAAGAGACGGTTGAAAAGCCGTCTTTTTCCGGTTAACTTATGGATTTGATACTATGCCCAATTAAAATTACTTTGTCGGGAGGAGAAAAGATGAAGGCGATTCTGATCATTGCCGATGGACTGGGTGGACGGCCGACGGATTATAATGGTAAGACCTGTTTAAAGGCTGCCAAGACGCCGTATTTAGATGATCTTGCCGCTCGTGGTGCAGTCGGACTGATGGATCCGATCGGGCCGGGAATTCGACCAGGGAGCGATACTGCTCATCTTTCGATTTTAGGACAGAATCCCTATAAGGTCTACACCGGCCGCGGAGTGTTCGAAGCATTGGGAGTCGGGATGGAGATGGCGCCAGGCGATGTCGGATTCCGCGCTAATTTTGCCGCTGTTGAGCTGGTTTCCCGGGGGCTAAGGGTGCTCGATCGACGCGCCGGCCGGATAAGCGAAGGGCAGAAGGAGCTGGAAGCAGTGATCAATTCGATCGAGCTGAGTGAAGCACTTGATATCGACTTTGAATTTCGTGCCAGCACTCAACATCGTGGCGCTCTCATCCTGCGCGGTAACGGGCTGTGCCATTGCGTCGGTGGGACTGATCCTAAGCAGGCTGGAACGCTGGTCTGCACTTCTCGTCCCACTGAAGAAGGAGATATAGATGCTCAGCGCACCGCTGCCGCACTGAACGAGCTAACGAAGAAGAGCTACGAGGTGCTCTGTAACCATCCACTCAATCGCCGTCGCGTGGAAGAAGGAAAATCACCTGCCAATATTTTGTTGTGCCGAGGAGCGGCCGATCTGCCGTCGCTCCAGTCAATAGAGTCAGTCTATGGCGTAAGAGGAGCGGTGATCGCACTGGGGTCACTCTATCGCGGAATTGGAAAGTCTCTTGGTATGAAGCCGATTACTGCCGCCGGCGATGCAAGCTCTCTCGATGAGGATCCAGCGGCCATTGCCGAAATGTCTCTTGCAGCGCTGAGTGAATACGATTATCTCTTCGTCCATATTAAAGGGCCGGATAACGCAGGCCATGACCAGGATGCCGCCGCAAAGATCGCAGTGATCGAGCGGATCGATAGAGAATTGATCGCCTATTTAGATTTACAGTTAGATTGGAGAACGACTCACCTTGCTTTCACCGGTGATCATACAACGCCGATAGACTATGGTGATCATACTGCCGAGCCAGTACCGATTATCTTTGTGGGACCGAATGTTTTACCAGACAAGGTGAAAGAATTCAACGAACGTGCTGCGACTGAAGGGGGGTTAGGACGATTCAGCGGGCAAGCGCTGCCGATTTTGTTTAACTATAATAACTGGCTGCCGAAATTTGGATCATGAAGTAACTCTTGTGTCCGTGCTCAGCGGTGAAATAGAGCTAAAAGACCAGTTCTTGCCGTCTGTCTAAATTGAAAACAATATTATCCCAGATTATGTATTAAC
>DOHL01000114.1:7280-10798 GCA_003535305.1 Candidatus Acetothermia bacterium | reverse complement strand
AAGATAGCGATTTCGGTTAACGTTCCCAGCATATACGACGTTGCGACCGAAGGGAGCAATGTCCCCTGTCTGCGTGCGGTCACGCACAGGCAGGCGAAGGGCAAGGGCGTAAGCCCGCAGTGTATATGCTGTGTTAGGCGCTGCGGTGGCGTCATTCTTTCTTCAATCTTTCAATTTCCGTTCTGATTTCTTCAATAACCTCAGGGTTATGGATAATCTTCTTTTTCCCTTCCTTTACTGAAATGATATAGAATACTTTACTTCCATATTTGGCAGTAAATTTCTCATGTGTCTTTTTCTGAAATTTTAGTTCGTTGATGATTTGAGTAATGTAAGCGTACCCTGCTGGTTTAATTTGGAGTCCAATATAGCGATTCTTTACCTTAATGAAAAAATCCACATTGTATCCTCTATCCCATTCATCTGGTGCAGGCTCCACCTTAACGTCCAAGCCTTGTTGCAATTGTCCATAGATGGTCTGTATCTCAGACTGATATCCATCATAGGTTCTATTAACTACTAAATTAACGATAAAATTGATACAATCCTCTTCTGTTAGGTTTTCAATTTCTGCTTGACATACCTCTGTTATCTTTATGTATAGCCTTCCCCCAAGTTCTTCTAAATGTTGTTTGGGATATACATTGTTATAATAATACTTTTCCCAATCCTTCAAAGATTTAGGAGAGCACTTTCTTATCAATTCCGAAACCGGGCCAACTCTGTTTTTCTTTGTCAAACCCCATCTCATATTTGCTTGATTTAATATCCATTCTTTTGCCATTATTTCGTCTTCCTTTTCTCAGTTAAAAATTTTGACTTGTATTTGTAATCAAGGGAAGTATCTACATCAGCCAGACCATTTTTAATCAAATGGGCATTTAGAAAAGTCTTGTTCCACAGATAGAGATAGCAAAGCAAGTTATTTTTCTCATCGTGTTTTATAGCATCGAACTTCATGAATACCTTTTGTCCCTGGGTTTTTCCTCTTAAAAACTGAATAGCATCTCCGCTCTTTTCTGGATTCTCTTTCACGCCCAGTAACCTGATTTTTAATCCATTATTTAAAGTTAAGTTTTCTGGTGAGATTATTTCTTTCACAGCGTAATATGTTTCTCTTTCAGAATGAGAATTACCTATTTTTGACCCAAATTTCAACTTTCGAGGATCAACTTTCTTATCAAATCTTATCGGGTCATTGAAAACATAGGGCAGCTTCTTAATCTCCTCTTTAACGCTTATTTTTAGCTCTTCTTGTTTAATTATCCTAAATGTTGCATCTTGAAGAATAGTAATTTGTTGCACTCCAAGTTTTTCTTTTATGATTGGCAGGAAATCATCATTTACTTCGTATCCAATAGAATTTCTATCCATATTTTTGGCAGCCAAACAGGTTGTGCCACTTCCAAGGAATGGATCAAGCACCGTATCGCCAACAAAACTGAACATTTTTATAAGTCGCCTGGGTAATTCTTCAGGAAACATCGCTAAATGTTTAGTCTGCTTTTCCCCTGGAAAATTCCAGTGGCCGGTAAAATATTGATTCCATTCTTCCTGGGTCAATTTCGACTGTTCTTTAACTTCGCGACTTACTTTTGGTTGATTCCCATATTTTTTGAAAATCAAGATAAATTCATAATCGAGTTTAAGAATACCGTTTCTTGGATAAGGGAAAGAACCCATTACAGTAGCACCGCCTGTTGTATTGCAAGTAGTAACTTTCTGCCAGATAATAGCACCCATATAGTCAAAACCCGCGCTTTCGCAAAATTTAATTATCTCTGTTCTTATTGGAATGACTTTATATCTTCCATAATAGACAGAACGAGCAAACTGGTCTCCTATGTTAATACACAAACGGCAGCCTTTATGCAGAATCCTATAACATTCATTCCAAGCCAAATTAAGATTGTTAATATACTCCTCGTAAGTATCATTGAAACCTATCTGTTTTCCATTACCATAATCTTTTAGTTGCCAATATGGAGGAGAGGTAATAATGAGATGGATAGATTCCTCGGGAACTTCTTTCATTCGCCTTGAATCGCCAATTATTATTTTATGTAGCGTTTTCATCCTATGCTTGTGCTGGAGAAATCCAGTATCCTCAAAAGGTTTTGTCTTACTTAAAGCCACCGTTTCACCTAACGGCGCACCGATATTCAGAAATGAGCGTAGCGAATTTCTGAATATCTACTGGATTTGCGAAACAAGTTTCGCTAATCCTGCCATTGCTGCGAAGTGATGGGGCGCATCTTTCGCCCCTTTCATGATCTGGTCCAACGGACTGACGATTTCCTCGGTCTGCTGTTTGGCAACATGGGTATAAATCTGAGTCGTCTTGATGTTAGAATGCCCTAACAGCTCTTGAATATACCTTATATCTGTCCCGTGCTCCAGCAAGTGAGTGGCAAAGCTATGCCGCAGTGTATGAACCGAAGCCTTTTTCTGTATACCAGCTTTCTTAATAGCGTGCTCTATGATCTTTTCAACACTTCTGCGTGAGTAATGCCCCTTTTTCTGCCCCTCAAACAGCCATTCCCTTGGCCGAGAAACCTGGTAATAACTGCGCAAAGTCTCCAATGCTATCTCCGATAAAAGAGTATACCGATCCTTAGCCCCCTTGCCACCTTTGACCCGAAGCATCTTCCGGTCGCCATCGATGTCACCGACCTTGAGTCTGACCACCTCACTGACCCGCAAACCGGCCGAGTAAATAAGCATAATGATCGCCTGATGCTTCAAGCTGCGAATTTGAGCTAAGATTTTCAAGATTTCCTGCTCAGAGAGAACAACGGGTAATCTCTTCGCCTTCTTCGGCCGCGGAAGTCCAGCTATCTTCATCGGCTGTTTGAGCACTTTGCTATAGAAATACTTAATCGCGCTGACAGCCTGATTGACGTAAGAATGGGAGACATGCTTTTCATCCAATAGATAAAGCAGATAGCGTTCGATATCAGAAGCTGCTAACTGCCGCGGGTCTTTCCTGTAATAGGGCCGCAAACTGCCTCATATACTGCAGGTATGTCTTCTGAGTACGGTAGCTATAACCCTCCAGCTTTAACCGCTCTTCCATCCGTTGATATAACTGCCCCATCTTAATCAGCCTTAATCCTGAGTTTCGCCATTATGCTCTCGACCGATTGCAGCAACCTCATAGAGATGAGAACTTCCACCTCTTCAAGCCGTTAGGACAGCTACAGCAATGGCGAAAGCCAGGACAGAGCATCCGGCATCCAAGCAACCCGGTGGGGCGATCCCCACGCGGCAGCAAGCAATGCAACGTGCCCCACCGTTGCCAGTGCCGCCAGTCGACCAGAAGCACCTTCGTCTTCATATTGCAACACCTCTGCGGCACGTATAATCTATAATATCGCAACACACCGCCACTCTTTATACTCCCCTTCCCTACAAAAGTCAAGAGCCTTTAGGTTTGTTGGGTTCATGGCCCCGTGAAATAAGTGCGTTGGTTGTGATTGAGTTAATTTCAGGGCCAGACCTTGTTTATTGCTTTGTTT
>DOHL01000114.1:0-6939 GCA_003535305.1 Candidatus Acetothermia bacterium | reverse complement strand
TTGCTATTATTTTTTAGGAGGTTGACCCGTGCGAAGATAGACATCTCAGATAGAAAATATGATAAGATCGACGTGGCTGTTCCACGGCCGCAAGACTGATTTGTCTCTCGCGGGTCATCCTGCACATATCTTGCTGTAGTTTTTTCTCTCCTTGCCTTTACAACCCGTCAGTGACAAAGAACAACCGCTCAACGAGAGGAACCATGGCCTCCTTAACGTTTCATCGAGTAAGTTTTTCCTATTACGCAGCCCCCTGCCGGGCTGTTCCAGGAGATCGACTTCGGCATCTCCGAAGGATGGGTCGGCATAATCGGTCCGAATGGAGCCGGGAAAACGACGCTTCTCCGGTTGGCATGCAAAGAGCTCGCGCCACGGGCCGGGAGCGTTGACACACCCGAGCACACCCTCTATTGCCCGCAGCGGACCGATGCACCGATACGAGAGTTCGCTGATTTTGCGAATGCAGCCGACGGAGAGGCATATCGAATCCGTGGACGATTAGGGATCGAAGCCGACTGGCTCGCGCGGTGGGAAACCCTCAGTCACGGCGAGCGGAAACGGGCGCAGATCGGAACCTGCTTGTGGCTTCAGCCTAACCTACTTGCAGTCGACGAGCCGACGAACCACCTCGACGCTGAAGCGCGCCGCATGGTTCTCCAAGCACTGTGCTCATACCGCGGAGTGGGGTTGCTGGTCAGTCACGATCGCGAACTCCTCGACGAGCTATGCACTCACTGTCTGTTTGTCGAACCGCCCGGAGTAATCTTACGTTCCGGCAACTACACAGTAGCCTGGAGGGCGCTGCGGCAAGAGGCTGACACAACGCGAAAGATGCGATTGAAGGCCTGGCGCGACCGCGAAAGACTCGAACGCGAACTGATTCGCCGTCGTGAGCAACAGCGAAAGGCCGACCGCGGACGTTCGAAGCGCAGGATCGACCGGCGCGACCATGATGCAAAGGAGAAGATAGACCGCGCCCGCGCTACCGACAGCGGCGCCGGCAAGCGGCTTCGCCAGATCGAAGGCCGGCTGCAACAGGCGCAACAGAGAGAAGAAGCAGTCGCTGCCGCCGCGCAATCATGCCTGTGGATCGGTTTCGACAGCGATTTCTCGCAGCGGAATGCCCTCTTTCGGATCGAGGGCGGCGCCCTCCCGTTGGGAGAAGGACGGGATCTCCGGTTCCCCGACCTGCTGATGCAGCCGCAAGATCGGATCGCCCTTGTCGGACCGAACGGGAGCGGGAAGAGCACCCTCATCCGGATGATCGTTCACGAGATCACCCTCCCTGAGGAGGCGGTTGTCTACATCCCGCAAGAGATCAGCGAAAGCCGTTCACAGCAGATCATCGAGGAAGCACGAGGGCTCTCCGGCGAGATGCTGGGACGGATGATGAATTGGGTGAACCTCCTCGGTTCGCGTCCGGAACGGCTCCTCGAGAGTCGTGTGCCGAGTCCGGGAGAGATCCGTAAACTTATTTTGGCGATGAAAATCGCTCAGCAGCCACAGTTAATCGTAATGGACGAGCCGACAAACCATATGGACCTTCCATCGATTGAGTGCTTGGAAGAGGCCCTGCAAAAGTGCGCTTGCGGATTGCTGCTGGTAAGCCACGACCAACGGTTCCTTGAGGCTCTTACTATAATCCGTTGGGAGATCTGGTCGATCGATAAAGCGCGGGCGTCGTTCAAGCTTCGAGTACGGCTCTGTTGATTCTTTAGTCTGCGCCGGCTCCAAGCGAGATGAGCGTAGCGACGGGGAAGCAATCTCGATAAAAGAGGGTCAAGGTTGCCCAAAGCCCAATACTCAAGGATCGAGGTGCGAGGTTAAGAAAGAGGTGAAAGAAAGCGAGGGGTTCGTTGGATTCACCGGAATGACGAGATACAGGATGACTCTGGACCTTAAACCTCGATCCTTTCTTTACCCTGATAACTCGTGAATTTGCAGTGGATCTTCCAGTGTAATGATCAGCCCGTCCGTCCAGGTGAGAATTCCTGAGATGGCCATCGTCGTCCCTGCCTGCCAGCCGGCCGGAGTGATTCCCTGTTCTGCGAACAGGGAGAGTCGCGCGTATGGAATGAAGACGCGGAAGTTGAATTGTGGCCGAGATTCACCGTAAATGTACACTCCGGTCCGGTCTTGGTGTACTCGGGTGATCGTAAACCGCATCGTTACCGCTTCAAGAATGTACTTAACGGGATCTCTTTCCAAATCGGCGATTGTCAGCTCGCCCGGATACTCGCTCCATATGCCGATACGCGCTGCAATTGCAGCGATGCGCATCTGGCGGAAATACTCGTAGTAGCGTTCGCTTTCATTGAGAAAGTAGACGTCCGCTGCCCCCAAACGAACCAGTTCGGCGTTCACAAGTATCCATTGACTGGCCCGTTCCATATAGACATAGGCGAGTAGTCTCCCGTATGAATCACGCTCATTCCCAGGAACAATTTCTAATCGAACAATCCGGCGTGAGACAAGTCGACGGTTCGTCCTGCGGGCGGCGCCGGCATAGTATTCAGGCGGCGAAGAGAGCTCGGGGGAGTTGATACCCAGATAACGAACTCTCTCAAATCGTTGGATTATCACTTTTCCGATGCGGCTTCCGGCTTGCGCTCCAGTATCGATCCTGATCGTATCTCCATCAAAGACCTGAACCACACTTCCTGTGAGAGTAGCCAGCCGGTAATCAGGTCGCTCACCGGCAATGGCTGCCACCCCGAAAGAGCAGAGCAAGACCACAAGAAACAGCCCGATGAGCGATGGTCGTTGCAGCAGAGAAACCTTTATAGAATTCGTAGGGTTAGTGTTTTGCATTTCATCCCCCAACACACCAGTCAAGTTTCCGTTGACTGCAGGTGGTGTGATCAGGGTCAGGGGCGACCCTGATCACTGCAGTTCACTATCAACGCACCGATACCCCGCGCCTGAGTAATTCATTGATTACCTCTGCTGTTGGTGATCCCGGAGTTCGATCGAGCGGATTGTTTCCTAAAAAGATGGTATCGCCTGTTGCGAGGCCAATGTTGTCGGCCAATGGGGTTATATCCGTAATCTGATTATAGCTGAGGGATAATTCTCTGATCCGTGTCAGCCCGGCAAGAGCGGTGATATCCGTAACTCGATTCATCGCCAGGCCAAGCCATTCCAACCTGACAAGGCCGGCGAGTGTCGCTATCTCGGTGATCTGATTCGATCGCAATGCCAGTTGCTCGAGGCGGAGCAGATTTTCCAGCGCTGTGATATCTTCGATTTGATTCCAATATAACCACAACTGCTCGAGCCGCTCAAGAGCAGATAGCGGGCTGATATCACTGATCCGGTTCCAGCCGAGGTTGAGCCGTCGCAACTCTGTCAGCCCGGCGAGTGGGCGTATATCGCTGACCCCGGTCCAGCCGAGTAGGAGCTCCTCCAAGCGAACCAATCGGCTGAGTGGTTCTACTACGGCAACGGGATTCCGGCAAAGATGAAGCACGCGCAACTCGACCAGCGCGCTCAGCGGTGCGATGTCACTGATCTGATTGTCAATAAGTTGTAAGTGAGTCAACTCTGTCAACCCGGCCAACGCCACGATGTCGTTAACATCGTTGTCGCGTAGGTCGAGTTGGCGCAGCCTGGTTAACGTAGCCAAGGAGCTTACATCACCGATCTGATTCTCTGCGGCATAGAGTTGCGTCAGTTGCGAGAGCTTGGCCAGGGGAGCAAGATCGCTGATCTGATTCACCGACAGGACAAGAGAGCGTAGTTTGGTCAACTTTGCCAGCGGCGTGAGATCAGTGATCCGATTGCGAATGAGTGATAATTCTTCCAACTGCGTCAGTGCAGCAAGCGGAGAGAGATCGTAAATTCGGTTCACTCCTAACGAGAGATAACGCAATCTGGTAAGTGTAGTTAGCGGTGTAAGATCGCTGACCTGATTCCTCGACAGCACGAGTTCTTGCAGATTGACCAGCGCGGCAAGTGGAGTAAGATCCTGAATGTGGTTTCGCGCGAGGTGCAAAACACGCAGATCAACAAGATGCTCAATTCCGGCAAGGTCGGTGATGTTGCGTCCTTCAGCCGCAAAGAAGGTCACACCGATCAGATCGTCGCGGTAAATCGGGCCGCTCGGTCGGCCGATCGTTTCGCGGATGACAAGCTCTAAATTAGGATCAGCAAACTGTACTGGCTGGTGCTGCTGGGTAGTAGGAACAGCTCTTTCCGCCCGGTGAACAGGTAAGATAACGCCATCGATCTGTAGTGGACTCTCCAGGTTGATGAACAGGCCGCGATCCCAGACTACGACGCCGGTAACAGTGACTTCCATCCCTGCCTGCCAGAAATTGCGCCCCATTCCGATCTGCTCAAACTGCGATAACCGTTTCTCGGGGATGAGCAGCCGGAAGTTGAACTCGCGTGGTGATTCGCCGTGGATGTACAGACCTGGACGCCGGCGCCGCCCAGCACGCGTCTCAGTGACGATGAATCGTATTGTCACCGCCTCCTCCATATATTTGACCGGGTCGGCGATAAGATCTTCCATCGTTAATATTTCCGGGAAGCGTCCCCAGACCCCTTGCCGCGCCACCAGCGCCTCGATCTGCATCTGCCACAGATACTCGTAGTAACGATCTTCCGGAAGGTGGAAACGGGGATTGAGTTCTCCCAGTCCGCGGCGGATCAGCTCAGCATTGACCATGATCCATTCCCCGGCGTACTCCACGTACACATAGGCCAACAATCGGCCGAACCCGTCGCGCGGGCGCTCCGGCCTTATCTCTAATCTCACCTCTCTGCCGGCGAGAAGCCGCCAGTTCGCCCATTTAGCTTCATAGGCGTACGCTTCCGGCTCTCCTGCCGGCCTGCCCCATATCTCCGGGGTATTGATTCCCCCGACAAACCGCACCCGCTCATAGCGGTAGATCGGAATGCCGTCAATCAGATGGTATGCGGCTCCGCCTGCCGGTTTGCCAGTGTCGATAACGATCGTATCTCCATCAGCGATCCAGATCACCTGTGCAATGATGTTGGCGCGGGTATGATCCGGCCATGTATCCTCACCGGCCGGTGAGGCCAGAGATACCACGCCCGCCAAAAGCAGAACAGAGAACAGAGCCGGCGCCAGAATGAATTTTAATGATTGATTTCTATAACGCATCTTAAACCTCCTTTTATTAAATGTTACTCTCTTACCGGATCAAAGCTTGCGTTGAACTTGATCCAGTGTCCGGCACATACATCAAACAACCGTCTATCGCTGTTCATTGGTCATAATGAACCCGTTTCTGACCCACTTTGAACTGGATCAGAGTCAAGATGAATATAACGGCGAATAGGATGTATGCGGCAGCAGAAGCCAATCCCATGCGATGTCGCCCGAACGCTGTTTCAAATATGTAAAAGACAGGGGTGAGGGCGCTCGCCACCGGGCCTGGACTTCCTACCCACAGAACAAAGACCTCGGTGAACAGCTCAAACGCAGTGATCGCCGAGATGATAGCGAGGAAGAAGATCTGTGGCGCAAGCAACGGCATCGTGATACGACGAAATTGTTGCCAGGCATTGGCGCCATCGATCTTCGCCGCATCATAGTATTGGGAATCGATACCTTGCAGCCCGGCAAGGAGAATCAGTCCTTGGAAACCGATGGTCCGCCACGAATTGAGGACGACGAGCATCGGTATAGCTAATGCCGGGGTTATCAACCAACCGACTGGATCCACTCCCAGACGACTGAGGAAATAATTGATCAGACCGAAGCGATGGTCGAGCAACCAGCGCCAGATCAGGGCATCAGCAACTGCAGGAGTGACGAACGGGAGAAAGAATGCCAAACGGAAAAAAGCGCGGCCGCGCAATTTTTGGTTCAATAAGACGGCCAACCCAGTGGCTAAGATAATGGAAAGCGGGACAGAAAAGAGGGCATAGATCGATACATTGCGCAATGAACGGAGAAAACGGGGATGGTTAAGTAAATCAGCGTAATTTTCTACCCCTACGAACTCCCGTTCTCGTCTCCCTGGGATCTCCACCAACGGCCATCGATGGAAGCTCAGATGGAGCGCCCGCACCATCGGATAGAATGTAAAGACTCCCAGAATAGCGAGCACAGGAAGCAGATATAAGTAAGCCTTCCCTGTCTCCAGCCAATATCTCTTTCTTTTTCTTATCATCTCTCTAAATGGCGGGGTGCACAGATTGTGCACCCCTACCGTAAACTCTTTATTCGAGATACCACATCTCGACTTCGTCAGCGCCCCAACGCAGCGCCTCTTCCGGTGTCATCTCAGCAAGCAACACCGCTTCTGTCATTTCGACCATGATGCGGCGGATGCTGTCCCATTCCAGATGATGTGGATAGGCATAGGAGAGAAGGACTTGCTCGGCAATACCTTCCCAATGTGGATTCTCTTCGACAAATGCCGCCCACTCCGGTGATTCGAGCGTAGTAAAGCGGAATGGAAGGTTTCCGGTATGCTTTACCCAATAGAGGTGTTCTTCCGGTGAAAGGAGATGGAGGAGGAATCTGACGGCTGCCGCCCGTTCTTCCTCGGTCGTCCCTAACTCGAAGATCCCGATATTCGCACCCATAAAGATAGAATAGCTTACCCCTAGTGGTCCGCTGGGAAGCTTGGCGATGCTCCAATTGGTCTCGTGTGCTGCGGCTGCGCGAGCAACGAATGGGATTCCCGCAGTGGAGCCCCAATACATCGCCACAAACCCTTCTCCGAATGGGCCGCTAAACCAGCCGGTCTGGAAGAAAGAGACTTGGCGCAACTCATGGAGGAACTCCATCGCTGCGATCCCTGCCGGGCTATCGATCAGAAATTCGGTCTCGTCCTCATTGAACCATTGGCCGCCTGCCTGGAGGAAGAGGAAGGCGAACTGCTCTGGACCAGGGCGTATTCCCTTGCCATAGCGATCGAAGACGCCATCGTCGTCCTCATCGATGCGCAGTTCCTCGGC
>DOHL01000017.1 GCA_003535305.1 Candidatus Acetothermia bacterium | reverse complement strand
GCATGGCCTGTACAATGACTGTGCAGGGCCTGGAGAGCGAGGAACCAAAAAAGATTGACTACAATTGCCCAATGTAAAATTTCTGTCAGCATGCGTGGCGCCGCTAAGAGAGAGAAGCTTGGGCAACTTCATAAACGCAAGACGACGGAGAACAAGTGTTGATCACTAAAGAGAATTCAGCGCCGATTATCGGCGGACAAGCGGTGTTGGAAGGCGTTATGATGCAAAACAGCGATCGCATTGCGGTCGCTGTTCGTCGTGAAACTGATGGCGTCATAATCCTCGAAGATATTCCCGTACGTCACCGCTTCAAACGGGTCAATTCCGTGCCCATTTTACGCGGCCTGTTCCGGTTGTACAATATGCTGTCGATCGGCTTTAAGGCGCTCAATATATCAGCCAACCTGGCTCTCGGTGAAGAAGAACAATTAGGAAAGATGGCCACTGCTGCTACTTTTGGCTTTGCTATCCTCCTTGCTGTCGGCGGGTTTGTTATCTTACCGCTCTATCTTTCTGGTAAGATTCAGGGGGTCATCGAAATGAACCCTATTCTGTACAGCTTAGTAGAAGGGATTATCCGCATAGCCTTCTTTATTCTATACCTCTTTGCCATATCACGGTTGAAAGATATAAGAAGAGTCTTTCAGTACCATGGCGCTGAACATAAAGTAGTCCACGTCTATGAGAATAGAGAAGAGCTCACAGTGGATAATGCGCGAAAGTATGCTACTATTCATCCGCGTTGCGGTACATCATTCTTGATGATTGTGATGATAATCTCCATCCTGCTCTTTGCGCTCATTGGTGCACCGACTATATGGGTAAGAGTATTATCGCGTATCCTCCTCTTGCCGCTGATAGCGGGGATCTCTTACGAACTGCTGCGATTCAGTAGTAAACGCTATGACCGCTTGTGGGTCCGCATCCTGATCCAGCCGGGACTATGGCTGCAGCGGCTCACTACCGGCCAGCCGAGTGACGAGATGGTCGAAGTGGCAATCGCTGCGCTCAACAAAGTTACTGCAGCAATAGAGCAATAAGTCAGTAGGGGTGTATTGCAATACGCCCCTACAATGGCAATGCGTTGCACAATAACGATAATGTTGTTCGTGGTTCTCACAGGGGCACGGCCCCATGAAGTAGGAATGCACAGGGCACAGCATGCCGTGCCCCTACAAGCTAAAATAGCTGAATACTTACACTATTTTCTGACTTCTGACTTCTATTCTCTGACCCCGAATTCCATAAATAAATGGGCCTGCTTGGACTCGAACCAAGGACCTCCCGCTTATCAGGCGAGCGCTCTGACCACCTGAGCTACAGACCCTCTATTGCAGTAATATGTTAACCAATAAGAACACTGGTTGTCAAGCCCAGGAATTGCCTTATTGGGATCGTTCCCAACCAGTGAAGCTCCTCGTCTTGTAGGCGGGGAGCTTCACTGGAGAATTATCACCATATGCGTAAGATAAAGTAGTGCAAGAAAGAGTTTTCACATTACATCCATCGATTGATATAGGAGAGTAAAATGAGCGCAACTCACGAAACAAACTGGAAAGACCTGGGCGAGTTTACTGCCAAGGTGATGGAAGAAAAAGGTGTTCCCGGCGTTGCTGTGGGCATCTTACACCAAGGAGAGACAGCAGCAGCTGGTTTTGGAGTGACCAATGCGGATCACCCTTTGCCTGTTACGGATAAGACGCTATTCCAAATCGGTTCGATCACCAAGACGTTCACAGGTACGGCTATCATGCGGCTCATTGAAAAGGGCAAACTGGATCTAAACGCAACAGTGCGGACATATTTACCGGATTTCAAAGTCGCTGATGAAAGAGCGGCTTCTCAGGCTACAATTCGCCATCTTCTTACCCATATGGGAGGCTGGGTCGGTGACTTCTTCGATGACACCGGAGCAGGGGACGATGCCTTAGCCAAGTACATGGCCAACATGGCCGATTTGGATCAACTTGCACCCATCAACACAGTCTGGTCTTATAACAATGCCGGTTTCTACCTTGCCGGATATATTATTGAAGTGGTGAGCGGCAAGAGCTACCAGGAGACATTGAAGGAACTGGTGCTTGAACCGCTTGGCCTGGAAAGCTCTTACTTTGACGCTGGTGATGTCATGACCCATCGCTTTGCGGTAGGGCACAACGTCAGTGAAACTGGCACTCAGATTGCCCGTCCCTGGCCGCTGCCCCGTGCTGCTTATCCTGCTGGTGGGATCACGTGTAATGTGCCGGATTTGTTAAGCTATGCACAGTTCCATCTGGGAGATGGTAGAACAGACGATAAAACCAGACTCCTTTCAGCGGAATCAATGACGCAAATGCAGTCACCGCAAGCCTCTGTTTGGGGCAATGAGACGTGGGGGCTGACTTGGGGAATAAATGAGATTAATGGAACCCGCCAGATCTCGCACGGCGGGGGTACAATAGGGCAAATCTCTCTGCTTATACTGGTGCCGGAACATAAGTTTGCCATCGCTATCCTTACTAATGCCAACCGAGGTGGAGCGGTGACTCGCGATGTAAGCCGCTGGGCATTGAAAAAATACCTGGGATTGGAAAGCCCAGATCCCGTTTCTATTGAAGCATCCGAAGAAGAACTGACTCCTTATGTGGGCCGCTATAGCCGCCCATTTATGAGTATCGAACTGGGCTTGCTGGGAGGAAAACTTGTGGGCCAGATGACGTATAAGCGTGGTTTTCCGGCCCAAGATTCACCTCCCCCTCCTGCACCACCCCCGGCATCTCTTGTCCTGTGTGAAAAAGACCGGTTATTAGTAATGGATGGTCCATTGAAGGATGCAAAGATAGATGTTGTGCGAAAGCCGGATGGAACGATCGGGTGGTTACGGGTAGGCGGACGGATCCATGCGCGTGAAGGATAAGATAGACTGTTATTCTTAGCAGAGACCTTCTGGCAGCATCCGGCAGATTGACCAATCGCCCGAACTGACTGCGCTATCAAGGTTTTTCGGTTTGCATCGTTGCCGGAAGGCCTCTGTTATCGTTATACATAAAACTACGCAATAACTGATTTCCGAGCTGTTGTGGCTACACAAGACCCCCGCCTTTTTCAACTTGCAGGTGAGAATAAAAAGGAGTACGCTTATAAGTTAAAGTTATCTCCCGTGCTGAGTATATAGGGAGATTAATAGAAAGGAAGGGTTATTCTTCGGTGACGCGACTTAACAAGCGGATAAAAGAAAAAATTACGCAACAAAAAAGTCGTCTTGTATTGGCTCTTGATCTTGCCGAAGATATCTATTCCCTATCGGAAGTAAAACGCGCACAGGCACGTACCTCGCTCTTGCATCGCGCGACACAAATCCTGGTAAAAGCTGCTCCTTATCTGGCAGCAGTAAAGATTAACTATCCACTCATCCTCGCTCTCGGTCTTGACTTCACTGCGCAGCTCCTTTCCACCACCGACCTGATAACGATCGGTGATGTAAAGATAGCAGATATCGACAACACTGCGGAGTGGATCGCCCGCCATCTCTACGGCATCGGCTTTGACGGCCTGATAGCTCATCCGTTTGTGGGATTTGAAAAGTCATTAGATGGTCTCTTCGCCGTTGCGCGTGAAAAAGAACGCGGAGTGATTTTGGTGATCAATATGTCCCATCCCGGAAGCTCTCTTTTTATCACTCCCTGTGCCGATGCTTTGGCAGAGTTTGCTGTGGAACATACTGCCGATGGGGTAATCGCTCCTGCTACCCGGCCTGCTGAGGTTGAATCAGCACGAAGCCGTCTGGGAAACGAGATGCTCATCCTTGCTCCCGGGGTAGGGGCGCAAGAGGCAAGGCCGGGTGATGCGATCCGCGCCGGCGCTGATTTAGAGATTGTCGGCCGAGCGATCTATCAGGCGGATGATCCTGCTTATGCCGCTCGCTTGATCAATGATGAGATCAACCATGCTTGCGCAGAAGGAGAATGACCGATCGATGATAAATCAACTCCATAGTGATCTGCTGGCCGACTATCTCTCTGTATCAGGAGCGCTTAAGGTCGGTGATTTTACCCTGGCGTCCGGTGTGCACAGCCCGTATTATCTTGACCTGCGCGTTCTGCCTTCCTATCCCCTGATCTTTGATCGCATATGCGACCTTTATATCGATATGATCACTGAAAAGAAGATGGATTACGATCTTATCTGTGGTGTTCCTACCGCCGGACTCTCACTCGCTGCGGTGATCGCCAACCGCCTGTTAAGGCCTCTGATCTATGTCCGCTCACACCAGAAGCGCCATGGAACAGGTCGGAAAATCGAAGGAAATTTTACGCCGGGAATGCGGGTTCTCTTAATCGATGATTTGATCACCAGCGGCGGTAGTATAGTTACTACAGCAACCTCTCTCCGAGAAGATGAATGTCATGTCGAGGACGTACTCGTCCTCATTGATCGCCTGCAAGGCGGAAAGAAAAATCTGACAGCAGAGAATCTACAACTTACCGCAGTGACTGACGTTGTGCAACTGATCACAGCGATCTATCGACAGGTAGAATCCGGAAAATCCAATTTCATGACTGAGGAGGAATATCATAAAATCATGGAATATATCGGTGAACAGAATGGGTAAAGGGTTGATTACACTCCGTGACTACTCCCGGGACAAGATTGAGGAGATTCTCGCTCTTGCCCGTAAGATGGCGCATTACCAACGGACAGGAACTGATATAGCACAGGGGAAGATACTGGCGGCTCTCTTTTTTGAGCCAAGCACGCGCACCCGCCTTTCATTCGAGACAGCAATGCACCGTCTTGGCGGCAAGGTGATCGGATTTTCATCGACAGAAGGGACGAGCGTCGGCAAGGGAGAGACCCTGGCGGATACTGTGAGGACAGTGGCTCAATATGCCGATCTGCTGGTAATCCGTCATCCTCGCGAGGGAGCGGCGCAATTGGCAGCGGAATTCTCCTCTCTTCCTGTGCTCAATGCCGGCGACGGAAGTGGGAACCACCCCACGCAGACTCTGCTCGATCTCTACACAATGATCGACCATCTGAAAGACCTGGAAGGTAGAGAGGTTGCGCTTGTCGGCGACTTGCGCTACGGTCGCACAGTGCACTCACTTGCGCCTGTACTGGCTCTCTTCGGAGTAAAATTGATTCTCGTCTCTCCTCGGGAAGTGCGAATAAATGGTGAAATAAGAGAGGAACTGGACCGAGCACGAG
>DOHL01000001.1:1495-5064 GCA_003535305.1 Candidatus Acetothermia bacterium | reverse complement strand
GAATCGCCCCTACGGGAACTACATAAAGATCCTTATTGAGACAGGTAAGAAAAGAAAACTGATCACCGGTCCCAATAATGCACCGAAGATCACGTCGCTGGGGTAGTGTTCTTTGACATAGATCCGCGACAGGCCAATTAGGATGGCAACTGTATATACCGTTATCTGGACGATAAATAGCGGGTAGAAATAGGAGAAGATAAATGCAAGCCCGAATGCAGCACAAGTATGACCAGAGGGAAATGAGAACTTATCGATCGTTAGCGCGCGCAAACTTACCGTCATATATACAGGTCTCGCTCGCTTAAAGAGCACCTTAAGAGAGCGGAAGATCACTATATTTACCGCTGTTATGCTCAGTCCGATCGAGACGTATATTTGATCTATCGGTCGGCCGAATAAAAGCAGCGCGAATGATATAATCGCCCAGATGTAGCCGTCTCCCAGACAGGTTAGGATAATCCACATAAATGGCATTCGGCGCAAGGTCGGATTTTCGCTGATCGCCTCTAACAGAGAAAGATCCCACTGATGAACCCGCTCTCCCACCAGGCGCACCCATTCGTCTGTTTTAGCTGCTATTCTCTTCACCGTCCTACGTCCTTGTTTTATGTTTTAACGTAGGGAAGAGAATTACATCTCTGATCGACGGCGCATCAGTGATTATCATCACCAATCGATCGATCCCAATTCCAATCCCGCCGGTAAGAGGCATTCCATGTTCAAGCGCAAACAAGAAATCGTCATCGATCGGCGGTGTTTCATCATTATCAGTCGTTCTCTGTGCTTGTTGTTGCAGAAAACGGGCCCGTTGCTCGATCGGATCATTGAGCTCAGTAAACGCATTAGCGATCTCCATACCGCAGACAAAGAGCTCAAAGCGCTCTGCGATTCCTTTTTTCTCTGGTTTCTCCTTGGCCAGGGGGGATATATCGATCGGATAATCTTTGACGATCGTCGGATCGATCAACTTCGCTTCTACATACTCGTCGAATAGAAACTCGATCAATTTTCCGCGGGAGAGAAGCGGTGCATCTATTCCTCTGGTCGCTGCATCAGCATGAATTTCCGCAGCATTGCGTCCTGTTACTGCGAAACCGACGGTTTGCTCGATGATTTCTTCTATTTTCACACGTCTCCACGGAGGGGTGAAATCGATCTCTTCTCCTTGATACGTGATGCGCGTTGCGCCGATAGTGGCGCGGAGGCTGTGGGTTACCAGGTCTTCGATAAGCGTCATCATCCCTTCGTAATCGGAGTAGGCCTCATAAACCTCCAACATGGTGAACTCCGGATTATGCTTGGTGGAGGTCCCTTCATTACGAAAGTCTTTACCCAATTCATATACGCGCTCCAATCCCCCGATTATCAACCGCTTCAAGTACAGTTCTTTGGCAATACGCAAGTAGAGATCGATATTGAGGGCATTATGATGCGTAATGAACGGTCGCGCCGCTGCGCCGCCGTATGATAGTTGCATAATGGGTGTCTCTACTTCAATAAAACTCTTTTCATGCAAGTACTGCCGAATCACGCGGATAAACTCCGAGCGGAGAATGAATCTCTTCCTCACTTTCTCATTGGCTATCAAGTCAAGCGATCGATGACGATATCTCGTCTCGATATTTTGCAGGCCATGCCACTTTTCCGGAAGAGGCCGCAGTGCTTTGGCCAACAGAGAAAATTCTTTTGCCTTGATCGACAATTCGCCGCGCCGTGTGCGGAATATAAATCCACTTACTCCGATAAAATCACCGATATCCAACTCAAGAAAGAGTCGATACTGTCCTTCCCCGAAATCAGTTTCAGTGGCATATACTTGCAATTTGCCGCCACCATCGACGATATCGAGAAAACAGGCTTTACCTAAATGGCGCATTGCGATAATCCGTCCGGCAATATCCGTCTTCTCTTTGCTCTCTTCGCCAGATACCGATGAACCATAGCACGCATAAATTTGCTCAATGGAGGCCGTTCTCTTACAACGCAGCGGGTACGGATTTATATTGTGACGGCGCCACTGGGCCAATTTTTTTCTTCTGCTCTCGCTCAATGGATCTGTTGTCATTGACGGTGGATGCTCAATACTTTAAAGCGAACCTTCCCTGAAGGTGCGTCTATGGCGATCGTATCTCCTTCTTTTTTACCGAGGAGAGCGCCTCCAACCGGGGAATCGACCGAAATCTTTCCCCGTTCCAGATCAACTTCCGCGGAACTTACGAGAGTAAAATCGCCACTCTCCTTGATCGACAAATCCTGGAGCACGATTCGCGCTCCGATACCGATCTTTTCTTGTGATATTTCATCGTCAGAGATAATCTCGGCTCGATCCAACAGGGAAGTCAGCCGTTTCAACTCTCGCACATAGTAATCTTGTTCGCTTTGGAGATAGATATATTCCTTATTTTCGCGCTGTTCTCCCCCGTGGAGTTTTGCTGTTTTCAGTTTTTCCGGGATCTTCTCGTAAAGAGTCTTCTTGACCTCTTCCATCTCCTGGTTCATCAATTCATACCCTTCTCTGGTAAACAAAATTCGGTCGCTATTCTGCATTATTTATCTGGTTCCTCAACCTAAATGTAATAATTGCTCTATCTGTCATTGAGGAACCACCTCCTTTATTATGATGACAGATAGATCAATGGGAACAGACCGCATGTATGCTGATCGGAATAACCCTCTTTTAACGATGCCGTGCACTTATTTGCCTCTTATGCGGATCGTTGCTCTCTATATCGAGACGTGATCGTCTCTCTGCTGTAAAAATGCGTTTGTTGCCAATGAAAAATCATCTCGCAGTGCCTGTTGTATCTCGATAGCGGAGAACTTCTTACAACGCCGAGTTGGGTGTACTATAATATCATAACCGGCAAAAAACTCTTTGTCACGGCGAAATGCCTCACGGATCAACCGTTTCATCCGATTACGGACGATTGCCCCGCCCCACTTTGAAGAGAGGGATATCCCAATACGCGGCAGGCTCTCTTTTGCGCGCGGAAGAAGGTGAAAATAGAATGCACGTCCTCTTGTAAAGACCCCTTTCTCGTAGACACGCTTAAAGTCATTCCTTCTCTTTAGCCGACATATAACAGGAAACTTTTCATCCGGCCCAGGTTCCATATTTGCTAACTATATCCAAAGGGCCGCCCTTTTGCAATAACCCGCGCTGCAAATTAACCACCAAAGCGCAAAGGAGTATTTTTAAATTGCTTCTCACAGTTAACAAGGCGACCTTCAGGGAAGGGCTAAGGGAAAATGGGGAGGGAAAAAAAGGAAAAGGGAGGAGGGAAAATAGGGAAAATAGGGGAAAATAGGGACGGGTTCATTTATTTCCTTGATTTAAATCTACTGTCCCCAAATACCCCACCTTTACTGGTTGCTTCTCTGATCAGATTCCATTCATCTTTAGGAATACTCTCTTTGAACCAGTTGTGATATCTTTCCCCTCTCTCTTTCTGCACCACCTAAAGATTCATACCATGCATCAAGGTCTAAAAGATCGTCCTTCCTTATCCCTATCTTGCTTGGATCAGAAAAATGAACCCGTCCCTTTTTACTTACTTATACTTATA
>DOHL01000001.1:0-1148 GCA_003535305.1 Candidatus Acetothermia bacterium | reverse complement strand
TACTTATACTTATATACTTTTTATATACACTACTCGTCACACAACGAGAACTTCATCGAGGGTCTTGATTATCAGGTCGGCGCCGGAGAACTCTTCTGCATTACTCACGCCGGTTAACACACCGATCGATATTTTACAGCCTGCGTTCTTTCCCGCCAGAACATCGGTGACATTATCTCCGACCATCGTTGTTTGCTCCGGAGCAATATCCAATGCGGAACAGATGCGGAGAATAGGTTGAGGAGACGGTTTCTGTTCCGGGACGATATCAGGGCTGACGACCATATCGATCAATTCTGTCCAGCCAAGAGAATGTAGATGGATCTGTGTCGCAGCTGCGGAGTCATGAGTGGCGATAGCTATTTTAGCTCCTGCCACCCTTAAATTTTCCATGAGCGAAACAGCACCGGGAAGAGGCTGCAGCGAAAGTTTAAAATCAGTCTCTTGATCGATTTCAGAAAACACATCTGTCGTCAGTTGAAATGCCTCTTTCTGTGACAGACCAAAATGGATATGAATATATTCACCGACCTTTTTTTCCGCCTCTTGCCGCGGCGCATAGACCAGCCCTCCAGGCAAGATTGCGCTTGTATACGGAGTAACTCCCATAAAGAGACATAACTGTTCTTCTGCGGCAGCAGAGAGATTGAGCCGATGGGCCAGTCGCTTGCTGCGGTGATGCATTATCTCTCCCCAATGATCATAACTTATCAGAGTTCCATCTTTATCAAAGATCACTAATGCAGTTTCGTGCACCTGCTTGGTAATCATAAACTGAGCCACTTCTATCTCCCCGCAGTATATAGACCAGCTACCATTTAAGGTTCTTCGTACTCCGACTCCGGCCCCTGTATAGTCATTGTACAGAGCAGGCCTCGAACCACGGACCCCATGAAGTAGGCATGTCCCTGCGAAGGCAGGGAACTGCACAGGGCAGGTTGACACTGATAGACACAGATCAGAGAATAGTGAATAGAAATAGTAAATAGTGAATAGTGAATAGAAAACAGAGAACAGAGAACATCGCTCTTCACTCATCACTCCGGCCTCTTGGCCGGCACTTCAACAATAATCTGTGTGTCAGTGTTTATTTGTGGTTCTTTCCTCCCTCGGACACGGTTCAGGGATGGGTTTACTGAATGCTTACA
>DOHL01000031.1 GCA_003535305.1 Candidatus Acetothermia bacterium | reverse complement strand
TAAGTTTAGTCAAAGAGAACAAGGGGCCGGCTTAAGAGCTACAAAGTAAGAGCGCCTGCCTGTGCGTATTCGCACGCAGACAGGCCTGCCTGTGCCTGCCTGGCCGGCAGACAGGGAGGTCATTGACCTCGCAAGTCACCCTTTCGTTCCTTTATCTCTGTTCCATAATCCTTAGCAATAGGCTTATTCCTTTGCAATAAACACTTACGATGATTGTTATTGTTGCAAAAGACAGGGCATGAGATATAATGAAAATTAATACAGGAGAAGATCCAGAAAATTCTGTTTTGCCTGCAGAACAAGTTAAGCGGGCATAGTATGTTTTAATGAAGAAAACGGCCGCCAAAGTAATTGGCCGAAGGAGAAGGATAGGTAATGAGAGAGGCTGAAATCAAGGCTTTGTTACTCGACCCAGTAAGTCATGCACCCGTAGTCTTTCTTAAAGACCGTCACTCGACGCAGACGATTCTGATCCAGATCGGTGAGGCAGAAGCAATATCAATTGCTAATGAACTGCAGAATAAAGAATTTGTCCGCCCGCTTTCCCATGATCTGATGAAAAAAATTATCGAGACGCTCAATGGGACAGTGGAAAAGATCGTAATCAATGACATCAAAGAGGAAGTTTTCTATGCCACTATATCTTTACGCAAGCAGAACGGCGAGATAAAAGAACTCGATGCACGACCGTCGGATTCATTGGCGCTTGCCGTGCGAATGGGTGTTCCTATTTACGTAAACGAAGATGTTTTTGCGGCGGCAGCATTCGAATCTCCATTTTCAGATGAAGATGAATTTCAAGACTTCATTGAACAGAAGATGGATTTAGACGAATTTAAGAAATTTATCCACCGCCGGTGAATCTGAACGTTAATTTGCCGGTTGACCATGGACGATCTCTATCCCGTGCGGAAGAGAAAGAATATTATCGAGAGTAAGATTCTGGTTAAATGTGATCTGCTCGACGACGATAGTTCGCGTGCGTTGTCCCGCAAAGAAGAAAGCTATTCTATCGATAAGAAAGGTCTCATGGTCAACCCAGATCATATTTACCAGTTCGGATGTTCCCGCCTTCTTTACCTCAAGTATATAGGCTTTTCGAATCGCTTTCTTCTCGCTCAATGCAGTGGCGGTAAAAGTAATGCCGAGTGAATGTTGGAAAGACCTCTTGTCTCCCGTTAAGACGCAGGATACCGATAGATCTCCTTGGTAAGCAGAAGAGGAAAAGCCTGCGAGGCTGGTAGGAAGATCCATTGGGGTTTTAACCACAAAATCAGTGAACATCACTTCGGTACGGACAACACGCAGATCAATCTCTCCTGCTTGCCACTTCTGCTGTAAGCGAATAAGATCAAGGCCGATTTGCTCAATCGCTGTTGTAGCGATCTCCGGCAACTCTCTCGTTACAACAAAGTTAGTTAAGGGAAGATAGTGGGAGAGAACATTATCATGCAAGATGAATATTTGGCCGCGGAGTTCCGGCGGATCGAGATATTGGATACGTAATGCAAATTGAGGCGTTACAATTGCCTGTACATGCAGACGTAGGTGTGTGCGGCTTGCCCCTTCGCGACCTGCCGTGCTGATTGACAATATAGCAGCAACATCCTTTGTCGGCAACAATCTTCTCTGTATTTGCCAGATAAGACCATCGGGCGTACCAGGATCATGTCTTTCCTGCAGAAAATGCTCTACCGTCGTAATCGTCACCATCAGAGAGAGAAAGAGTGCTACTCCGATGAGAATCCAGTTTTGACCTTGCATATCAATTCAATTATACTTTATATTATGGTGAAATTCAACCGATCGGATTTAAGGAGGCGTTAATGATAGATATGAAAGTGATGCAAGAGGCCCCGGTTGAAGGGAAGACTGTTCTGATGCGAACTGATTATAACGTTCCACTATCAGAGGGGCAGGTAACCGATGCGTCGCGGATTGAGATGTCGCTTCCAACAATCACATACTTGATTGCTCGGGATGCCAAAGTAGTCTTACTTTCCCATCTCGGAAGACCTGACGGCAAAGTAGTGGAACATTTGCGGCTCGATCCGATTGCAAGTCAGCTCTCAGAACTTTTAGACCAACCAGTAAAAAAATTTCCCGATTGCATCGGCGAAGAAGTAAGGCATGGAGTTGCAGCGCTCCAGTCACGGCAGGTGGCTATATTGGAAAACCTTCGTTTCCATCCGGAGGAAGGGGCCAATGATCGTAGTTTTGCCGCACAGCTGGCAAAACTGGGTGAGATCTTTATCAACGATGCCTTTGCCAGTCTCCATCGTTCTCACGCATCACTGGTGGGGATCAGCGAGTTCCTTCCCTCATATGCAGGGCTTTTAATGCAGAAAGAGATAGAATCCCTCGCTCGGTTATTGAAAGATCCGGAGCGGCCGTATATCGCGATCATCGGCGGTAAAAAGGCAAGGAGCAAGCTCAGTACGTTACATGAACTGATAAACAAGGTCGATGCAATACTTGTCGGCGGCGGAGTTGCGTTTACTTTTTTACGCGCGCAGGGATACGCGGTCGGCGATTCTATCATCGACGAAACATTACTCGATGACACCAGAATGCTGATCAAAAAGGCAGAAGAAAAAGGGGTTTCCATCTTTCTTCCACTCGATATAGCTATGGCGCAGGCAGCCACTGCAAAAGCAGAGACGGCCATATATCAAGTCGATGATATCCCTGCAGGTTGGATCGGTCTTGATATCGGACCAAAGACGATCACTGCTTTCGCTAAAGAGATCAAAGCCGCCCGGACAATCGTGTGGACCGGGCCAATGGGAATGTTCGAAATACCTCAATTTTCAGTAGGGACACGAGGAATCGCTGATGCGTTGGCACAGACATCCGCATTTTCTGTTGTCGGTGGCGGGGAGACAGGAGAAGCTCTTACGAGATTGGGAGTTGCCGATATCCCTTCCTATATCTCTACTGGTGGCGGAGCCTGTCTTTCCTTGTTGCGCGGCAGGAGCCTTCTCGCACTCGAAGTTCTCCGACGATAAGACGATATATCTCGGCTCCTCGCGATTTCAATGAGTTTCATTTAAATTACGTCTTCCGTGTGGTCGGCAAGCAGCAAATATGCTACCATTGAAAATAGATGCGGGCATAGCTCAGTTGGTAGAGCATCGGCTTCCCAAGCCGAAGGCCACGGGTTCGAATCCCGTTGCCCGCTATTAAATAGTGATCGCTAATATAAAAGAACGCAGAGAAAACGAATAAATTGCAGCACGCTCAGTGGTAAAGAGTTAATAATGGTGATATCTTTATCATAGTTATGCGACAAAAAGCTCGTCCGAGGAGCGATGTGGATTGTCTCGTGAACTCTACAAAGTTATCTCTAACACAGTTGGCATCTCAAGTTAAAGAGTGCACTCTTTGCCAGCTATATAAAACGAGAACGAATGTGGTCTTCGGCGAGGGAAATTCAGAGGCCGCCTTGATGTTGATCGGGGAAGGGCCAGGGGAGGTTGAAGATCAGAATGGGCGACCATTTGTCGGCCCGGCCGGACAGAAATTAGACGAAGTTCTTGCTTCGGTAGGAATTATGCGGGAAGAGGTTTACATCACCAATGTGGTGAAATGTCGCCCGCCGGGCAATCGAGAGCCGCTATCAGAAGAGATGGAGAGATGTTACCCGTATCTTGAGGCACAAATTGCGCTCATCAATCCGCAGATCATTCTCTCTCTGGGCAATGTCTCCACACGGGTGCTGCTCGATACAAATGCTGGAATAACGATGCTGCGAGGGCAGTTCAAGCGCTGGCGGGGAGACATAGAGATCTTTCCTATTTTCCATCCCAGCTATCTGTTACGCTATCAATCACGGGAGAAGGGGAGCCCGAAATATTTGACATGGATCGATATCCAGAAGGTGAAAGAACGACTTGACCGAAATAGAAAACCCTAAGACACTGGAAGAACAGCGCCGGTTTGTAGAGCAGGCGTTGCAGCAGGCGGAAACATTCCGCAAGAAAAAAAAGTACAAAGAAGGGATAGAACTTCTCGTTGACGCGCTTCAGTACGATTTAGAGAAAGCAAAAATCTATTTCCGGCTGGGTAATATCTATTTTGATGGCGATGATCTGGCACGCGCTGAGTACGCTTACAAGCGAGCGCTGGATACCGATTCCTTCTATGTCAACGCAATGCACAATCTGTCTCTTGTCTATAAGAAACAGAAGAAGATGTCGCAATATATAAAGACGTACAAAAAATCACAGAAGATGGCCATACGCCACCCGCAAAAGAGCGAACTTTCCGAGGATCAAAAAAAAGCGACCCGTCGCTTGGCACGAAATATTTTTCTCTTCGGTGTGGCAGTGATCGGAGTAATTATCTTGATTGTCTATCTGGTGTTACGATAAAAATAATAGTTCGTGAGATCATACAGAGGCGAGAATTAGAAATCACACCAAAGTTGAGCCAATAAAACCTCGAATCTAACTTTTTTATCCTTGGCGCCTTTAGTGATTAATATTGCCCGCTCAGCGGTTGAAGATGGCGGCAATCCCCATCCCGCCGCCGATACACATCGAAACGAGCCCCAATTCAGCATCGCTTTTAACCATCTCATGCAGAAGGCTCACTGTAAGTCTGGCCCCAGTGGCGCCGATTGGGTGGCCCAGCGCGATCGCTCCGCCATTGACGTTCAATTTTTTTGCATCGACAGGAACCTCCTTTAAAACAGCGAGGCTCTGAGCAGCAAATGCTTCATTTAATTCCACTAAATCGATATCATCGATCTTTATGTCGACCTGATGAAGGACAGAGCGAATCACCTCTACCGGGCCGATCCCCATAATCGATGGATCGACTCCGGCCACGCTGTAAGCAGTAATTTCCGCCAGCGGCTTCAAACTAAGTTCCTTTGCTCTCTGGCTCGACATCACCAGCACAGCAGCAGCCCCATCGTTGATGCCGGAAGAATTACCAGCAGTGACCGTGCCTCCTTCTTTAAATGCGGGTCGTAAAGAGGCCAATTGCTCCAGTGTTGCATCAGGGCGGGGATGCTCATCCAAAGAGAATACGATTGGATCTTTCTTGCGCTGAGGAATCTCAATTGGAACAATCTCATCTTGAAAGCGTCCTTCTGCCCGCGCGCGCTTTGCTTTCATTTGACTGTGATAAGCAAAGTTGTCCTGTTCTTCGCGAGAGATATTGTACTTTACCGCTAAATTTTCTGCGGTAACTCCCATTGAATAACCATAAAATACATCCCATAATCCGTCGTAAAGCATCATGTCAATTGTCTGAAAATCGTTCATCCGTGCGCCCCAGCGCGCATGCGGCAGAATATAGGGCGTAGAAGACATTCCCTCCATACCACCGGCAATGACGATCTCGGCCTGATTAAGTCGAATCAGACGGTCGGCTTCTATAATCGCTTGCAACCCTGAGCCGCAAACTCGATTGACAGTATATGCCGGCACTTTATAAGGTATCCCGCCGTAGACCGCTGCCTGGCGTGCCGGATTCATTCCCGATCCACCGCTTAAGACATTGCCGAAGATCACTTCATCGATCAGTCCTGGTTCTATTCCGGTCTGCTCTAAAAGACCTGCGATTACTTCAGCTCCTAACCGAGGTGCGGGAATATCCTTGAGAGTTTTCCCGAAAGATCCGATGGCAGTGCGCAGTCCTGCAACGATTACTGTCTTGTTTGCCGGCATCGTACTAATGTCTCCTACTGGCTGGTAATGACGAGAAATAGTCTATTCGTAATTATTTAACTACACAGAGAGTCATGGGTTATAGGTTATGGGTGCGGCAGACAAGCGACCGACAGGCCCTCGCAATGACAAGGAAATGCAGGTTGGTTGGTTTTCCCTTCTTTCCGTCCATTCCTGAACTCAAACCTGACAACCTTCTTCTCTGTGTCCTCTGTGGTCTCTTCATCATTCTCAGCGGCAACTAAATACATGTGAATTAAACGTGATGCTGGGGGTAGAATTAATTTTACCCCCAGCATCATTTTTCTATCCTTTGTAGCTGGTAAGCCCTTTTAGTTCATCTACGCATTCAGGGTTGACCAACGTTGAAGTATCTCCAAGTGGTTCATTGCGAACGAGAGATTTGAGTAATCGTCGCATAATCTTACCTGACCTGGTTTTGGGGACGTTATCCACAAAGACGATCTCATCGGGTCTCGCTGTCGGCCCGATAACTGAATCTACAGTCTTTATCAGTTCTTTGCGAATTTCATCTGAGTGGTCTGCTCCTACTTTGAGAAGAACAAAAGCGACGGGAACTTCACCTTTAAGATCATGCGGTCGTGATACAACGGCCACTTCGCTCACTTTGTCATTCTGCGCTAATGCGCTCTCCACTTCTGCTGTGGCCAGTCGATGACCAGCGACATTCATCACATCATCGACTCGACCGGTGATGCGAACATTACCCGGCTCGTCTTTGCGTGCACCATCACCGGTAAAGTAATATTCAGGCCCGTATTCGCTGAAATACTGATCCTTAAACCGCTCGGGATCTCTGTAAACACCACGCAGCAGTGCAGGAGGAAGCGGGCCTCCGATCGCTAAATATCCACCTTCTCCCGGCGGCAGCTGCATCTTGCCCCCTACCTCAAGGATTTGAGCATTGATTCCGGGGAAAGGACGCCCGGCGATAGTAGGCATGAATGGACCGATGCCGGGTAAACTGTTTATCATGTTGGCCCCTGTTTCCGTCTGCCACCAAGTATCGATGATCGGGCAACGTCCTCCGCCGATCTTCTCAAAGTACCACAGCCAGGCGTCAAGATTGATCGGTTCTCCCACAGTGCCGAGAATACGCAATGAGGAGAGATTGTGTTTAGCCGGCCATTGGTCTCCCCATTTGACGCACATGCGAATCGCTGTTGGCGCGGTGTACAAGGCTGTTACTTTGTGCTTGGCGATGATGGCCCACATTCTCCCGTAGTCAGGAGCATCGGGTGAACCCTCGTAAATAACGGAAGTGCTGCCGTTCATCAACGGGCCATAGTTAACATAGGTATGGCCGGTGATCCATCCGACATCGGCGGTGCACCAAAAGACATCATCATCATGGAGGTTGAAGTTCCATTTTGTTGTAATAGCAGCTTGGACAGCATACCCACCTGTTGTATGCACAACTCCTTTAGGCTTTCCGGTCGTTCCGGATGTGTAAAGAATAAACAACAGATCTTCAGAATCCATCTCCTCCGGCAGGCAGTGATCAGAAGCATCCGCCATCAACTCATGATACCATAGATCGCGGTCAGCGGTCATTTGCGCACCATCTCCCAATCGGTTGACAACGATAACTTTCTCTACATCAGTCCCCTCGACACCGGCATCGGCATTGCGTTTTAAATCGATCTTCTTTGTGCGGCGAAAGTACCCATCAGCAGTGATTAAAATTTTAGCTCCTGCGTCGATCAACCGATCACGGAGCGACTCAGGGCTGAACGCGGAAAAGACTACGCTGTGCGGCGCACCGATGCGGGCACAGGCTTGCATCGCAACCACAGCTTCCGGAATCATCGGCAGGTATATTCCCACTCGATCACCTTTTTTTACTCCGAGACCCTTTAAGACATTGGCAAATTTACACACCTCTCGGTGCAGTTCAGTATAAGTAAGTTTTATCACCTCGGTCTCTGTCGGTTCCGGTTCCCAGATAAGTGCGATCTTGTCACCTTTCCCGGCCTCAATATGTCGATCAAGCGAATTAAAAGAGATGTTTAATTTTCCGCCGACAAACCACTTGTAGTTATGAGGCTCAAACTGGTAGGTCTTGCCCCACCGCTTGATCCAACTGATCTCCTCAGCCTGTTTGGCCCAAAAACCTTCTGGATCAGCCGCTGCCTGTTCGTAAATAGCTTCATCCGCTACCCAGGCATGTCTTTTCATCTCTTCAGTCGGCCAAAATACGTTCTTTGCAGATCGGTCTTTTTCTACCCATTTAATCGGTTCTGTCATTTATTTCTCCTTATAATAACAGTGTGATTGAGATTTACTCAATATTATCTAATGCGAATTTATTCCGCAACTCTTAAAAGCCTGGACAAATACCAAAGATGCACAAAGCAAGAGATTGATCTATACAAGATAGTGATCTATAATTAAGGATCAACAGTTAATTCTGAGAGATAGATTTTTCTTGCATCGGGCAAGCAAAAAATTATCTTAGCAGGTTATGGTGATAACGATTAAATTCTTATTGCGTAAAATTCGTGATGCATTTGTCGGTGGATTATTAGCGATCATCCCGATTGGGATTACTGTATATATACTTTGGTGGCTGTATCAATTCATCGATCGTATGGTAGGAAGAGGCACTCCGGTGGGAATAGTAGTGGAGCGCATCTTGGGCGGCAGATGGATACCTGGCGTAAATATCATCTTGGCCATAATAACAATCATAGTTATCGGTTGGATTCTGCGTAGTTTGTTGGGCCGCAGAGTACATCATTTTTTGGAACAGACGTTCTTTTCCGTTCCTGTTGTGCGCAAGATGTATGGGACGCTGAAGCAGTTTACCAATGCTATTCTAAATCCGAAAGTCACTTCGTTCAAGAAAGTTGTGATCTTTGAATACCCGATTGAAGAAGTCTATGTTATCGGCCTTGTCGCCAATGAGAATTTGGGATGGTTGCAGGAACATTTAGAGGAGGATTGTCTGTTGATATTTGCTCCGACTGCTCCTAATCCTACTTCCGGGATGATGCTTATCGTACCCGAACGTAAAGTGACATATATCGATATCCCGGTGGAAGATGCATTGGGAATGATTATCTCCAGCGGAGCGATCCTCCCTGAAGACCGTCAAGAAGAACAGCCTGAGGGGAAACAGTTGCCGCTTAAATTATTTTCACGCCCCTTGAGGAGGGATCCATCGAAATGGCCTTCAAAGACAGAGACTATTTTAAAGTAAAGCTTGAGCCGCAGGATGATGAAAGCCTTTGGTTAAAATGCAAGGCATGCAGTGAACTCATCTTCAAAAAGCGGGTGCGCGAGAACAATAATATCTGTCCAAAGTGCAATGAATATTTCTTTCTGACGGCACGGGAGAGAATAGAATCGCTGGTAGATGACAAGAGTTTTACTGATATCTCCAAGCCAATTGCTGCTGCTGATCCGCTTGATTTTGCTGATTCTAAGCCATATCTCCAGCGAATAGAAGAAGCACAGGCCAGCACTGAGCTGGCAGATGCGATCATCATCGGCAGTGCAGCGATCAATGGTAAATCAGTGATCATCGCGGCAATGGAGTTCCGTTTTGTCGGAGGTTCAATGGGATCGGTGATGGGAGAGCAGATCTGTC
>DOHL01000160.1 GCA_003535305.1 Candidatus Acetothermia bacterium | reverse complement strand
CTCGACACAACATATATAATATGGTAGTGGTCCGCTCTCCCTACTTCAAAGTTACCACACCAAACAGCGAGGAACCAGTAAAAAATACAAATAAGCGTTCAGCGGTCCCTATCAGAACCAGAGCCTGGCAGGGCAAGCAGCAATCAGCGGTCAGCAAAGAAAGCGATCAGTAAAGGAGAAGATAGGAATAAGATTCCACCCCCCAAGCAGGTCTTGACTTGACTTTAGCTGATGGCCAAGCGCTTAATCCAAACGTCATCGGGAGAGGTTAATAGACCGATGGAGAACTTAATTGATCACGCGTAAAGGTCATTTGCGATCTTATTGTTCTCTGCAAAGCAACAGAAAAATGCGTAGATTTATTATTATCGGACACCGAGCGACCATTTCGCCCGATTTTATTCTTAACGATCTGGCTGGAAACGCCGGCAGGTTAGATGTACTCTGCCGTTGTCTCAGCAGCGCCTTCTTTCTGTCGCATGATTTGCGGCGTGACGTTGAGGTTTACCTTATCTTGCAAGATCAGGTAGTGTTAAGGATAGTAGGGAGCCAATTACGCCGAATGAATCCCGATGAACGGAACATCGCCGGATTGATCCGAGCAGCATTAAAAAAACTGGAAGAAAGAGAACGGATGAGCACCCCAGGGATCTTTATCTCGCCCGGAAGTTTAAAGACGGTCGTCGATCAGCTGACAGAACAGGGGACGCAACTGATTGTTCTCCATGAGAAGGGTGATCCTTTGCGTGATTCTGCTCTTCCTGACGAGGCAGCGTTCTTCTTAAGCGATCACTTGGAATTCACCGCTGCGGAACAGCATCTTTTGCAAAATATACCGCGGATTTCGTTAGGTCCATTGCCGCTCCATGCCAACCATTGCATCACAATCGTGCACAATGAGCTTGACTTACGCGATATAAGCGAGCACAAAAGATCCGACACCACCATTAAAGAAGAGAGATCAAATGGACAACGATAAACTGGTCGTCTGTCATACAGCTAAAGCAGAGTGGCAAGCGCAATTGATTAAAGGGATGCTGGAAAATTGTGGGATACCAGTCATTCTCGTTGCTGATGTCACGCCATACCCTGCTGTCGGCAGCAGCCTTACTGATGTACGGATAACCGTCCGGCAATGTGATCTTCGCCGCGCTCAAGAGATTATCGCCGACTATTCTGCGACTTAAGCGATCTGTTCTCTGCCGATCACTCGCAGCTGCTCGTCCTTTGTATCGTGATTTATTCCGTTTTCGTCAATCTACTTCTTTCACAAAGACTCATCAAAACAAAGCGAATTCTGAGCTTTGAGCAGCACGACTCATTCGGTTATAACTAAGCGAAGAACATTTACAGAAGGCGGGTAAAGAAGCAGGATGACACACAATGCTAACTTTCAGCGACTGCCGGAAGAGGCTGCGTTAACAGAGCAGCGGGCAAAGATGGTGGATAGACAGCTCTGGCAGCGTGGAATCAGAGACCAGCGAGTTTTGGACGTGATGTCGCGGATACCGCGTCATCTCTTTCTGCCGCGGGAACTATGGTCACTCGCCTATTGTGATCAACCGTTGCCGATCGGTGAGGGGCAGACAATCTCGCAACCGTATATCGTAGCCCGTATGAGCGAAGCTCTCTGCCTGACAGGTGCTGAAAAAACCCTTGAAATCGGAACCGGCTCCGGTTATCAGACAGCGATACTGGCAGAGTTAAGCAGCCAGGTCTTTACGATTGAAGGACTACCTTCTCTGGCGCAGAACGCAAAGAGAAGATTGACTGAACTTGGTTGTCGCAATATCAAGTTCTATATCGGTGATGGGACGATCGGTCGACCAGAAGAGTCTCCGTTTGATCGTATCATCGCTACGGGCAGCGTTCCCCTGCTTCCTCCTTCTCTCTGCCGACAGATGGTTGAGGGAGGGATTATGGTAATTCCTGTAGGAGAAAGATTCATCCAGAAATTACTACGCGTTAGCTGCGCTGGAAAATCAGTTACACAGCAGGTACTATGTCAATGCAGTTTTGTCCCTCTTGTAGGAAAAGAAGGATGGCACGATACACGATAAAGGAAGTTCTAAGTTTTTGAGTTAAGTGATACAAGGAAAGCGGGCGCGGGCAAGCAGATACAGTAAATGAGAAAATAGGGCCTGAAGCCTTGTCGCTGCCTTGATAAACCCAACGAATCTTAGTGAATCTCGTCTTACGTGATAAGGAGAAGACAAATTGAAAATCAAAGATGTAATTTCACTGGCCGATTTATCAACAGAATCGATCTATGAGATTTTGGAGACAGCGCGCAATATAAAGCTCGAGCTTCGTGCGGGTATAAAACATAGCACCCTTGCCGGCAAGACGCTGGGTATGATCTTCCAAAAACCGTCGCTTCGTACACGGGTTTCATTTGAAGTTGGGATGACGCAACTTGGCGGCACATCGATCTATCTCGGTCCAGATGACATAAAACTCGGCAAGCGCGAGACAACAGAAGATATCGCCATTGTCCTGGCGCGTTATGTAGATGGGATCATGGCGCGAGTATTTGATCATCAAACCGTTGTCGAATTAGCACAACATGCCACAGTCCCAGTAATCAATGGTCTCTCTGATCTGCTGCATCCTTGCCAGGCATTGGGTGACCTGTTGACGATTTGGGAGAAACAACGCAGGTTGGAGGGGTTGACATTGGCATTTATCGGTGACGGAAACAACGTTGCTCACTCGTTGATCAATGGCTGCGTAAAGCTTGGCATTGCATTTAGAATCGCTTGTCCGCGTGGTTGCGAACCGGATGAAGAAATAGTTGCTGCCGCACGTAATGGCGGGGGGATAATCGAGATCGTTCATAACCCGCAACAGGCGGCAACAGATGCTGATATTCTTTACACCGATGTCTGGGCGTCTATGGGACAAGAAGCGCAGGCCACAGAGAAACGAGCCGCATTTGATGGTTTTACGATCGATGATGATCTAATAGCGTTGGCCAAGCCGAACGCATTGATTTTGCATTGCCTTCCCGCTCATTACGGAGAAGAGATCACCTATTCCGCATCGCGCAGCATTGGCAGTGTCATCTTCGATCAAGCCGAAAACCGGCTTCACGCTCAAAAGGGAGTTCTCACCCTTCTGATGTCATAAAGAGTAATCTTGAAGGCTAAGATAAGGTGATGGGTGATGGGTGATGGGTTAAGAAAGAAAGGTTCGAGGTTCGAGGTTC
>DOHL01000016.1 GCA_003535305.1 Candidatus Acetothermia bacterium | reverse complement strand
CACGGCCCTGCACAATTCACTGTGCAGGGCAAGCCTCATGTCATGAAGTAGGCATGTCCCCCTGCCTGCGCAGGGATAGGCCTGCGAAGGCAGGGAACTGCACAGAGCACGGCATGCCGTGCCCTTACGGCTAAGGATCATTGCCCGCAGCAGCGTTTATATTTCTTTCCGCTTCCGCACGGGCACGGATCGTTGCGCCCTGGTTTCTTCTTTACGCTAACCGGCTCAGTAGGGAAGAGCGAGCGGCTCTCTGCGCTTGCCGCTTCTCCGCCGTGGTAACTACCTGCTGCACGCGCACCGCTGCCGGCGAGCATCGCTTGGCTTGTCATATCCTTATCGACGCGGGCAGCGAGCAGACAGCGAATGATCTTCGCTTGCGAGTCGCTGAGCATCTGCTGAAACAGCCGGAACGACTCCCGCTTGAACTCTACACGGGGATCGGTGCCGCCATAGGCAGTCAACCCGATCCCGCCGCGAAGATCATCAAGGGTGTATAAATGGGAGAGCCAACTATCATCGATGATTTTGAGAATCAGAAAGCGGCTGATCAGAGGGAATTGGTCTCCCAATCTCTCCCGCTGCTTGTCAAGCGTCGTGACGAGCAGATTTTGCAGTGTCTCTACTACTTTGCCATAGTCTTTTTCCTCCAGAGAGGCCTTATCAACAGCGGAAAAATGTTTAAATTCGCTTACTAAACTGTCGAGATTCCACTCCTCGGGAGGAAGAGAGCGGTCGATATGCGTTGCCACGAGCTGTTCGCCGTAGTCATCGATCAAATCGGCAAGGTACTGATCAAGGTCAGTGGTGTTGAGCGTCGCGCCGTCAGTGGTCGCCGGAATGAGAAACCGATCGCGGAGCGAGTAGATCGCCTCCCGTTGTTTGGCAAGGACAAGGTCGTATTCGAGAAGCCGTTTTCTAATTTCAAAGTTACGGCCTTCCACGCGTTTCTGTGCCCGCCGTATCGCGTTGGTGAGCATCGCATGCTCAATCGGTTCCCCCTCCTCCATCCCCAGCCGGTCCATTAATGAACCGATCATATCGCCGCCGAAGATACGGAGAAGGTCGTCTTCTAATGACAGGAAGAATTGCGATGAACCGGGATCGCCTTGGCGGCCGGCGCGACCGAGAAGTTGATTGTCGATGCGCCGCGATTCATGGCGTTGACACCCGAGCACGTGTAGTCCACCGATCTCCGCTACGCCAGAGCCGAGCTTAATATCAGTCCCGCGACCGGCCATATTAGTAGCGATCGTGATCGCTCCCCTTTGCCCGGCATCTTTGATGATCTCTGCTTCTTTCTCATGATGTTTGGCATTGAGAACGTTGTGCTCCAATTTGCGCGACTTGAAAAGTTGCGAAAGCCGCTCTGATTTGTCGATCGCATTGGTACCGATCAATACCGGGCGTCCGCTTTGGTGGAGTTTCTCCACTGTATCGGCGATCGCGGTGAACTTCCCTTTTTCCGTACGATAAATCACATCGGGTAGTGACGTGCGTGCCAGTGGCGCGTTCGTAGGAATGACAACGACATCAAGGCCATAGATCTGTTTGAATTCATCCTCTTCTGTCTTGGCTGTGCCGGTCATACCGCAGATTCCACGGTAGCGTCCGAAGTAGTGCTGTAATGTGATCTGAGCTAATGTCTGGCTCTCCTGCTGGACCATCAATCCCTCTTTCGCCTCCAACGCCTGGTGTAAGCCGTCGGAGTACCGGCGATCAGGCATCAGTCGACCGGTAAATTCATCAACGATCACCACTCGTCCATCTTTGACGATATAATCACTTTCCTTGGCGAACATATATCGTGCCCGGAGAGCGATCTCCAGGTGATGAAGGATGTTGGTATGTTCCGGCGAGAAGAGGTTTTCCAACTTTAGGAAGCCTTCTGCTTTGTGGATTCCTGCATCGGATAAAGTGAGACGACGCGCTTTCTCGTCGATATCAAAGTCAATTCCTGGTTTGAATCGCGGTGTTAATTTGGCGAACTTGCGGTACAGGGTAATCTTCTCGGCAGTTGAACCGGAGATGATCAGCGGTGTCCGCGCCTCGTCGATCAAGATATTGTCGATTTCGTCAACGATCGCAAAGTCCAGTCGCTGTTGTACTTTCTGTTCAGGTGAGACGACCATATTATCACGAAGATAGTCGAACCCGAACTGACTACTGGTTCCATAGGTGATATCAGCTGCATACGCCGCCTTCCGCTCCTCCGGCTCTGTCATCTCTTGGATCAACCCTACCGTAAGACCGAGGAACTCATATATCGGTCCCATCCACTCCCGGTCACGACGCGCGAGGTAATCGTTGACCGTTACAATATGGACTTTACCAATGAGTGCATTCAGATAGGCGGGCAGTGTTGCAACGAGAGTCTTTCCTTCGCCGGTCATCATCTCGGCGATCCGTCGTTGATGGAGAACGACAGCGCCAAGGATCTGGACGTCGAACGGCCGCATTTTAACAGTACGAGCAGCTGCTTCGCGAACGACGGCAAATGCCTCCGGAAGGATATCATCTATCGGCGCGCCCTTGTTGAGCCGATCTTTAAATACGTCGGTGCTGGATGCAAGTTGTTCATCGCTCAAAGACCGCATTTGATCTTGAAACGAATTGGTCGCCACCAAATAGTGCTGTAATTTCTTCAGCCGCTGCTCGTTCGTCTGCCCGAAGAGATAATCGAGCTTGTTACGAAAAAATCCACTTTTCACCATTCTAATCTGTTGCTCAGTATAAGTGGAAGGTCACCCGCTTGCAAGTGTGAACGGCCAAGAGGCCGGAGTCGGGAGTCACGGCCAAGAGGCCGGAGTCGGGAGTCATGAGTCAAGAGTCATGGGTCAAGAGTCGGATGTAGGGGCGATTTCCCATGAAGTAGGACTGCACAGGGCAGGCATGAATCGCCTTTACTATTTCAGCTTTCAGTTAAAGCCAAAGACCCAAATTGTCCCACGCAAAATAAATATGAAACTTGTAGGGGCACGGCATGCCGTGCCCTGTGCAGTTATCGGGCGAACGGCCGTTCGCCCCTACTTTCTTTCTCCTTTCTTTTCTGACTTCTGATTTCTGACTTCTATTCTCTGATTTCTAACCGCTGACAGCTTCGCCCGAACGGAGCGAGGGTCAGCTTAGTCGTCCGGGAATGCATTCCACCGCGCTGAAGCGTTC
>DOHL01000019.1 GCA_003535305.1 Candidatus Acetothermia bacterium | reverse complement strand
CCATTCCAAGCCCTGCACAGATATTGTGCAGGGCAAGGCTCTGTGCCGCCATTCCAAGGCTCTGTGCCGCCTACGGCCGTTCGCCCGATAACTAAGAAGACAAGAGTCCGGAGTCCGAACCACAAGCCAGATTAATGGAACAGCAAAGGAGGAGATGAAGAATTGAACGGAGAGATTAAATTACTCGCCGGTAATGCCAATCGCATATTGGCTGAAGAGATAGCCGACCATATTGGACTTCACCTGTGCAATGCCACCGTCCGCAGATTCAGCGATGGTGAAGTAGAGGTGCATATAAAGGAGACAATAAGAGGAGCAGATCTTTTTATTGTTCAGCCTACTTGTCCACCGGTCAATGATAACTTAATGGAGCTTTTGATCCTTATCGACGCTGTCCGCCGCGCATCAGCACGAGAGATAATCGCTGTGCTCCCTTATTATGGTTATGGTCGACAAGATCGTAAAGATCGCGGACGTGCTCCGATCACCGCGCGATTGGTCGCCAATCTGCTCGAAACTGCAGGGGTCGATCGTATTCTTACGATGGATCTTCACGCCAGCCAGATTCAAGGGTTCTTCAACGTGCCTGTAGATAATCTGCGTGCTGATCCGCTGTTTGTTCGCTACTTCTATGAGCATTTTGACAGTTCAAAAGACGCTGTCATCGTTGCTCCTGATCTTGGAGCGACGATCAGAGCACGGACGTTGGCTGAACAGATAGATCTTTCGTTAGCAGTAATTGAAAAACGTCGTGGCGCTGGGCCGGAAATCAACGTACTAAACATAATCGGTGAAGTAGAAGGCAGACGAGCGATCATCGTCGACGACATCATCGCCTCAGGATCGACGCTCATTCAGGCTGCTGACGCTCTTCTCGAAAGAGGAGCAACCGACATCTACGCTTTCTGCACCCATGGAGTATTCTCTGGGCGAGCTGTTGAGAGATTGAATGAATCGGCCTTGCAAAGAGTAGTGGTAACCAATACTATCTTTAATGAACAGGCTCATCACGAAAAAATTATCGATTATGTATCGGTAGGAGAACATCTGGCCAAGACAATAGAGAGGGTCTTTGAGAATAAATCGGTCAGCCATCTCTTCCCTCATTATTAATTTACAGTGGAATGTCTGTTGTAAACTACGTAGCCGGTAAAGCGCCGACTATTTTTCATTACGAGAAATTACCCCGCTTACCGGCCAGGAGGAATTTAAAGTGTTAACCGTTGCAGTTCAAAAGAGAAATCAAGAAGAGAAACCAGGAGCTTTGCGAAGGGCGGGATTTATTCCCGCAGTCGTTTATGGTCCGACAATCAAAGCTATCCCGATAGCGATTGCAGGACGCGATCTGAGCGCCCTGTTTGCCAAGATTACCCGCAGCACACGGATCGAACTTCAGTTTGCAGAGAATGGAGAGGGAAAGAGTATCGATGTATATATCAAAGATATTCAATACAATCCGATTATTGACCAGCCGATCCACGTCGATTTTTACCACCCGCAAAAAGAGCATCCGCTGAAACTCGATGTGCCGATAAAAGTCGTCGGCGAGGCTTTAGGAGTCAAAGACGGCGGCGGAATTCTGGATCAATTGATGGAAACGATCCCTGTATTAGGTAAATCAGGTGATATTCCCGCCCTTATCACGATCGATGTGAAGGAGCTTCAAATAGGAGAGGCAATACGCGTACAGGAGATTGATTTCGGTCAATCAGAGCCGCTCCTTCCTCCCACACGCAGATTGGTAACGATCCTCAGCCCACGCCGCGTGGAAGAGGTTGTAGTTACAGAAGAAGAAGAGGAAGAGGAAAAAGAAGAAGTTTCCGTTTCCACTGCTGAGGGAGTTGAGCCACCCGCTGGTGATGCTGAATCATGAGCCGAAAAAAGTCGTAATCGGTTTGGGAAATCCAGGGTTGGAGTACAGTCTTACCCGTCATAATGTCGGATTTCAAGTTATCGATCTATATCGCACCAGAGCTAAAATAGCAAAGAAGGCTATCGTCGTCGGCGGTTCTCTTGTTTACCAACATCAGAATATCTTGCTCGTTAAACCACTTTCATATATGAATGAGAGCGGAACGGCAGTGCGCGAAGTCATTGCTTGGTTATGCCGGTTTGAAGTTACGTTGGCTGATTGTTTAATAGTATATGATGATCTCGATCTGCACCTTGGCCGGATGAAGATCCTTTCGCAAGGTGGAGCAGGCGGGCACAAGGGGATGATATCAGTTATCCGCGCTCTTGGAACGAAAAAGATCCCTCGTTTGCGCATCGGAATCAGAATAGGAGAAGATCGACCGCAGAATGCATCTGATTTTGTCTTGGAGCGGTTTACCCTCGAAGAGTGGCAAAGAATCTTTCCTGTCTTAGATAGAGCGGTGTGTGCGATTGATCTGTTCGGCAAATCTGATATTGATGCGGTGATGAACCGATTCAATCTTCCGTAACCATTTTTAGTTGTTAAAAAAGGGGCAGCCGGCTGCGAAGCAAGACCGCAGGTCGATAAGTTCATGGAGGCCATAGGGTTTCGCCCTTTCACCTATAACCCCGTATCTTGGAGGAAATAATTACAATTTGCCGCAAATATCCGGTTGCACAGATAGACGTCTACAGTATAATCTAGTTCGAATATCGAGAAGAATCTGCGGTCGGTATAGACTTTTTTGAAAGTTAAACTTCTATCCGCTGTTATATCGATATCAATGGAAAACCGCGATAATTTAGACTGTCAATAGAGGGAAAGATTAACGATGTATGATCGATTTGCACAGGAATCAATGGAGATAATAACGTTAGCGCAAGATGAAGCCGAAGGTTGGCGTCACAGCTACGTAGGGACAGAGCATTTACTATTGGCTTTTCTCAAACAGACACGGGGCGATGTGTATCGCTTCCTCCGTTCGCAGGGGATCAGCTATCGTCAGGTATCCGCTATTGTGGAACAAGCAAAAGGGCGAGGCACGGTTAAACTCTCTGCTAAAGACTTGGATCCAACTCCACCCCTTAAGAAAGCGATGAAGATCAGTTATGAAGAGGCGCGGCGAGCGGGATTTAATACGATTCGACCTGAGCATCTGTTATTAGGCCTGCTCCGTGTGCGAGAAGGGACAGCGGCATCGATCCTCTCTCACTTACAGGTGGACTTTAAAAAGGTGCAAGCCTATTTCTCTCCTCCGCAAGGAGCAGCTGTTCCAGCTCGTGGTGGCAGCGGCCTGCGTACCAAGGTGGATCTTGCGCAATTCGGCCGCAATTTAGTCGAGGAGGCCGATGCCGGCAGACTCGATCCGATGATTGGACGCGATGAAGAGATGGAACGAATCATCCAAACATTATCGCGGCGGAGGAAGAATAATCCTGCCCTGATCGGTGAATCAGGGGTCGGCAAAACAGCGATCGTAGAAGGGCTGGCACAACGAATCGCTTCTGGCGATGTGCCATCGGTACTTGCCGAGAAAGAGATCTTTGAGCTCGACATGGCAGCGGTCGTTGCCGGGACCAAATATCGCGGTGAATTTGAGCAACGCTTAAAGTCGCTGTTCAATCAAATTATACAAGCAGAGAACATCATCTTGTTTATCGATGAACTCCCTACAGTGGTCGGTGCTGGAGGAGCTGAGGGAGCGCTCGATGCTTCAGCGATTTTCAAGCCGCCGTTGGCAAAAGGAGTAATTCAATGTATCGGCACAGCAACACTTGATCAGTACCGGAAATCGATCGAAAAGGATCCTGCTCTCCGGCGTCGGTTTAAGACGATCATGGTCGAGGAACCATCCATCGGAGATACAGTAAAGATCATCAAAGGTCTCTGTCCGCGCTATGAAGGGCATCACGGCGTTAAGATCACCGACGATGCCGTATATCAAGCGGCACGTCTCGCTGATCGGTACATAACAGACCAATTTCTTCCTGACAAAGCGATCGATCTGATCGACGAGACAGCTGCGAAGACGAAGCTGGCCGGTTCCGAACTCCCGGTCGAAGTGCGCCGCTTAATGGCTGATTTAGAAGAACTCAGCGCCGAAGAGCAGCAAGCTGTATCCGAACAACAATACGAAATTGCTGCTCAACTGCGTGATCAGAAAGAAGAGCTCCTTTCTCAAATCAAAGTTATCCATAGCTCATCTCAAGAAAAAGAACTCATCGTAGATGGACGGGATATTGCGATGATGGTCTCATCATGGACCGGCATTCCACTTGGCCATGTCCAGGAGGAAGAGAGCGAAAGGATGATCGCAATGGAAGAGACAATCCATGAACGGTTAATCGGCCAGGATGAGGCGGTCAAAGCTGTCTCGCGGTCTATCCGTCGCGCTTATGCTGGAATAAAAGACCCCAAACGGCCGGTCGGTGCATTCATGTTCCTTGGCCCGACCGGGGTGGGAAAGACTGAGCTTTCGAAGATGCTGACCAAATTCCTGTTCGGCGATGAAAATTCTCTTATTCGCGTCGATATGTCAGAGTACATGGAACGGTTCAGTGTCTCTCGTCTTATCGGAGCTCCTCCGGGATATGTCGGTTATGAAGAGGCAGGAGAACTTACCGAAAAAGTACGCCATCGGCCGTACTCGGTCGTCCTGTTCGATGAGATCGAAAAAGCGCACCGCGATGTGTTCAATATCTTACTTCAGGTGATGGAAGATGGCATTCTCACCAATTCACAAGGTCGGCGAATCGATTTCAGCAATACTGTGCTGATCATGACATCTAATGTAGGAAGCAGTGTGATAACTGACCGGACCTCTCTCGGCTTCTCCGACCAGGAAGTCGGTTCTCAGAGTTCCTATCAGGATATGAAGGCGCGTGTAATGGGTGAAGTGAAAAAGATCTTTCGCCCGGAGTTCTTAAATCGACTCGACGATACGATCGTCTTCCATCAACTGACCAAACAGCAAGTACGGCAAATCGCCGACTTACTGTTAGGAGATCTCCACAATCGACTCCGAGAAGAGCACGATATCGAGATTATTTTGAACCGTTCAGCCAAAGACCTGTTGATCGAAAATGGATATGATCCTAAGTACGGCGCTCGTCCAATGCGGCGCGCTATCGAACAAATGATCGAAACACCGTTATCCGATCTGATACTCCAAGGAGAGTTTCCAGATGGATCGAAAATTAGCGTAACGGTTAGAAAAGGGAAGCTGAAATTCAGTAAAGGTGCTTGACCAGATGGTCTATTGCTGCACAAATTGCGGTTATCATGCACACAAGTGGCTCGGTCGGTGTCCTGTTTGCCAGGAATGGGATTCTTTTACTGAAGAGGATATCAATGTTGCAAAAGATGTGCGAGGAGAGGGACGGGTTAGCGGTTCTTGGATCGGCTCGGAGATTCAGTCGGTCAATTCCATTGAGGTCGATGTTGCTGAGCGATTTTCCTGTGGAATCAAAGAGGTCGATCGGATACTCGGGGGAGGGTTGATCGCGGGATCAGTGATTCTATTCGGTGGCGAGCCGGGCGTGGGAAAGTCAACTTTACTCCTCCAGATGGCACGGAACCTGGCCCAAAAACACGGGAAAGTTCTGTACACATCAGGCGAAGAATCTCCTGGACAGATCAAATTACGGGCCACTCGGCTTAAGGTGAATTGCGAAACCCTTTATATTCTCAGCGAACAAGCGATCGAGCGAATCGCTGCTGCAGTGGAAGAAGTGGATCCGCGAGTGTTAATCGTAGATTCCATTCAGACTGTCACCAGTGGAAAAGATGGCGGAGATCCGGGAGGGATCAGGCAAGTACGCCAGGCGAGCGCCGAGTTGACACGGCTTGCAAAAGCACGAAAAATGACTACATTCCTCGTCGGGCATATTACGAAGGAGGGAACATTTGCCGGACCGAAGACGATCGAACACCTTGTTGATACAGCACTTTACCTTGAAGGGAGCCATGACAGTGGAATGCGCATCCTCCGTTCCGTGAAAAATCGATTCGGCGCAACCGATGAGATAGCAGTTTTTCAGATGGGCCCGACTGGAATGACAGAAATAACGGATCTGTCCAGCTTTTTTCTTCAAAAGACAACAGCTGCGCGCCCTGGAGTGGCTATCGTGCCTACATTGGAAGGAACACGACCGCTATTGATCGAGATCCAAGCTCTCGCATCATCGACAGGTGGATATGGAGTGCCGCAGCGCAGGGCAACGGGAATAGACTACAATCGGATTCTGCTTATGCTGGCAGTGATAGAAAAACGGCTCGGCATCCATGTCCGTGATGCCGATGTCTATCTCAATATCGCCGGCGGATTAGGAGTGAGAGAATGGGCGATCGATCTGGGTGTCGTTGCTGCTATCGTATCAAGTTTGCGTAACAAGGCGATGCCGATGGATATTGTACTGATAGGTGAGATCGGCTTGAGCGGCGAGGTGAGAAAGGTGAAGCGAATTCACGAACGGATCACTGAAGCGGCAAAACTCGGTTACAGTCGAGCAATCATCCCTGCCGTCAATCAGAAAGCCGCTCGTAATGCGCATGTGCAGATCGATCTGATCGCAGTTGAGACGATAGAGCAAGCTATGAAAACGTTGGAGCTTATATGACCCGGTAAAAACAGGAGAAAAGAGATGAAGTATGGGAATAAAATCCTTTCTGTCCTGAAACAAATAGCGCCAGGAACCTTATTACGGGAATCGATCGACAGCATCGTAGCGATGGGAATCGGTGGACTGATCGTTATCTCAGACAAGGAAGATATCGAAGAGGTCATTGAAGCGGCATTTGAAATCAATACCCGCTTCACTCCACAGCGGCTGACCGAACTGGCGAAGATGGATCGGGCAGTGGTGCTCGACGAAGAGCTGCGATACATCATCTATGCCAATGCCCACCTCTCTCCTGACCGTTCGGTCCCATCGCAAGAGACCGGAACTCGCCATCGGGCTGCGCAGAAGACAGCCTTTCAAACAGGAAAAACAGTGATCACCATCTCCGAGAGGCAGAGACGCGTCACCGTTTACAGCGGGGAAGAGCGTTATGTATTGCGTGATATCACGACATTAAACTCCACCATGAGCCAAGCGCTGCTTATCATCGGCCAATATCGGGGAGAGCTCGATGAGCTGTTCGGAGAACTGTCATCGATGGAATTTGAAGGAAAGGTACTGTTATACCAAGTCGCTCGTGTGATACATATGCTCGTTCAAACGCTACACATGAAGGAAGAGATTGAGGAATTATGCATTGAGTTGGGAAAGGAGAGTGACTTACCAGAACGCCAGCTTGTCAGCTTGACGATGAATTTGGATGAGGAATTTGAGCTCCTTGTTAAAGACTTTATACGTGATTCAAAGCAGAACACGCAAGCGATAGTGGAGAAAATATACCCGCTGGATAGAGACAAGAGCCTCTCGGAGGAGAAGGTGATACAGAAACTCGGCTATGCCGAAGACGAAGAGATGGATCTTCTCGTTCCGACACGCGGCTACCGGATCTTAAACAAGATTCCGCATTTTCCGATGCCGATTATCGAGCGATTGGTAGAGAAGTTTCAAACACTGGAAGGAGTGCTTACAGCTGATAGTAGAGAACTACAGCAGATTAAAGGGATTGGTGAAGTGCGGGCGCGAGCGATAAAGACCGGTCTGAAACGATTGGAGAACCGCTTGATGATATTGGAAGAGATCGGATAACAAAGATCGGTCCCCTTACGCAGAGAACAGGAATAATACTCGCGTAAGCATTCAGTAAACCCATACTGGCCTAGAACCACGGACCCCATGAAGTAGATACTGCACAGGGCAGGTTGACACTGATAGACACAGATC
>DOHL01000091.1:8381-13330 GCA_003535305.1 Candidatus Acetothermia bacterium | reverse complement strand
GATGAAAAATGGGTTCATGGGGTAGGGGCGGAAGATTTTCCGCCCGTACAGGGTTTATTGAGATGTATGCGATGAAGCAAAGAAAGCAACCATTGTCCTTAAAATAAAAAAGGAAGAAGATCATGAAACAGAAAAGGTTACGGACAGAGAATCATATCTGCCGGCAGAGGGCCGGTAGATTTTCAACTAACAGAACAAACAGGAGGTATAGAGCATGGAAAGAGAGCATGTAGTAATCAAAGAGACGGTGAAGGGGATGCCCCTTCTTGGAGATCGGTTCCCAGAGATGGATGTACCGACTACACACGGGCAGATGAGTCTGCCGAAGGACTATAACGGTAAGTGGTTCGTTCTGTTCAGCCATCCGGCTGACTTCACCCCTGTCTGCACAACTGAGTTCGTCGCTTTTCAGAAGCGCTATCAGGAATTCAAGGAACTCGATTGTGAATTGATCGGTCTCTCTGTGGACCAGGTTTTCTCACATATCAAATGGATTGAATGGATTAAAGATAAGCTCAACGTAAAGATCGAGTTCCCGGTCATTGCCGCAACGGAGACGATTGCCGGCAAGCTTGGTCTGATCCATCTCGGTAAGGGGACGGACACAGTACGTGCGGTCTTCATCGTCGACCCAAAGGGAGCCGTGCGTGCTACCCTCTACTACCCGCAAGAGCTGGGGCGGAACATGGACGAGATCGTGCGGATGGTAAAGGGTCTGCAGGTCTCCAGTAAAGAAGGCGTCGCCATTCCGGCCGGATGGCCGGAGAACGAGCTGGTGAACGACCACGTCATCATCCCCCCGGCGACCGATGAGGAGACCGCTCGTAAGAGAGTAAAGGAGTACGAATGCTTCGACTGGTGGTTCTGCCACAAGAAGCGATAGGAGGATGCAAATGATCAACGAACGAATGCAGAATGCGTTAAACGAGCAGATCAAACACGAACTTGAATCAGCCTATCTCTATCTGTCCATGGCAGCCTACTTCCGCGCGGAAGGGTTCGACGGGATGGCGCAGTGGATGGCTGTGCAAGCACAAGAAGAATTCACTCATGCGATGAAGTTCTTCGACCACATCGACGAGCGTAATGGTCGGGTCGTGCTCAAGGCTCTTGCCCAGCCGCAAGGGGAGTGGACCTCTCCTCAGGCGGCGTTCGAGGCGGCGTACGGGCACGAGCGGTTCATCACCGGGAAGATTGACGACCTGGTGAAGATCGCCTCCGAAGAGGGGGATCACGCAGCAGGGATCATGCTGCAATGGTTCATCACCGAGCAAGTCGAGGAGGAGGCCTCGGCGTTGAAGGTGATAGAGCTGTTGCGGCGGATCGGCGACTCCGGTTACGGCCTGATCATGGCCGACCGGGAATTAGGAAAGCGTATTGCCATACCCGCTGATAACGAAGAGTAAAACGCAGCTTAACAACTGGGAAAAGAAAAGAGGGCTATCACGATCCAGGCCATATATCTTGTTCGTCGCCCTGGTCAAGCACGCCGGGGCGCAGGATAGTGAGAACCCTCTTTTCTACAACGAACAGCGCAAGATGATGCGAAAATAGGAGGTAGAATATGGAGAAGTGGATCTGCACGGTGTGTGGCTATGTCTACGACCCGGCTGTCGGTGACCCTGCAAACGGAGTTGAGCCGGGAACAGCGTTCGAAGAGATTCCCGAAGATTGGCTCTGTCCGGAATGCGGTGTAGGTAAAGAGTTCTTTGAAAAAGAGGAATAAGCCGAACGCCGTATACGCGGTTAATATCGCGTATATTAACATGTTTCTTTCCTGTTGCTATAACGAGATTTGTCCGCATTATCGCTTATAGACACGGTTTTGGTTGCCTTGGTCTTGCCGCTCAAACGGCCGGCCTTAAAAGAGGCACTCATGCGCGTCGGGCTTATCCGGAAACGGGGGCACGCAGCGCGGTTCTCTCGCCACTGGCATACCACAGGATAAGGGAAAAACAGGCTCAAAAGTCTCATTGCAATATTAGTGGGGTTGCAAGATGCTATTAATTCTGGTATACTAATACCTTAATACTGATATATTATCATGAAGAGGTGTTCACCAGAATATGACGCGTTTATTGAAAATGTCGGATGCGACCGCGCTTGGGCTGCACGCGATGGTCTATCTCGCTGAGCGCCCGGATGGAATCATCACCACCAGCGAGATTGCTGCTTGTCTCAAGGCATCAGAGGCTCATCTGTCAAAGGTTTTACAGCGACTGGCAAAGGCTGGTTTGGTCAAATCTGTCCGCGGACCAAAGGGTGGATTCACATTAACAAGCAACAGTGATAAGACTCCTTTGCTCACAGTCTACGAGGCACTCGAGGGGCCGTTCCCGAACCTGGACTGCCTGTTTCCCACGCCAATCTGCAATAATACCGACTGCATAATGGGTGGGATGCTCACCAAACTCAGCCGGGAGATACGGGAGTATTTAGCGACTACCATGATTATGCATTTGGTAAAAGGAGGAGACAGTGTTATCAATCAGAAAGATAGTACAGATAGATGAAGAGAAATGCGACGGATGCGGCATATGCGTTCCCGCCTGCGCTGAGGGAGCGCTGCAGGTAATAGACGGAAAGGCGCGCTTGGTGAGCGAGGTCTACTGCGACGGGCTCGGCGACTGCCTGGGCGAGTGCCCGCAGGGGGCGATCACGATTGAGGAGCGCGCCGCCGCACCGTTCGACGACAAGACCGTCAAGGCTCACCTTGCTCAGGCGCAGAGGAAACCGGAGCCGCTCCCCTGCGGCTGTCCAGGGAGTGCGCTGCGCAGCTTCACCCCGTGCAGCGACCCGCCGACTGAGGAAGAGACGCTCCCATTGTCGCAGCTCGGCCACTGGCCGGTACAGCTGATGCTCATCCCGCCCGGCGCGCCGTTTCTCGCCAACGCGGATATCCTGGTCTGCGCCGACTGTGTGCCGTTCGCTGTCCCCGACTTTCATTCGCGGTATCTCGCCGGCCGCGCGGTCCTCGTCGGCTGCCCTAAACTTGATGATCTCGAACACTATCGTGCCAAACTGGAACAGATCTTCAACGCAGCCGGCCCTAAAACGATCACTGTGCTGCGGATGGAGGTCCCTTGCTGCGCCGGCCTGGCGCATGCGGTGACGGAAGCGCGCAGTGTCGCGGCGCCGGACTGCCCGCTGGAGATCCATACGATAGGAGTCAACAACAACCGAATAGACCGCTGCCTGGTCGGCTCTACGGCTGTGAGCAACAGTAATAATTAAAATATCGACAAGGAGGTTCAACATGAATAAGCTAAAGATGTTCTGCTATCAGTGCTCGCAGACCGCGGGCGGAACAGGGTGCACCGTTCACGGAGTCTGCGGCAAAGCCCCAACCGTGGCCCGGTTACAGGATAATCTGATCTTCTCGATCAAGGGGATGAGCGCTTACCTCTACCACGCGCGCGAACTCGGCTACACCGACACCGAGATCGATGCGTTCCTCAAACGTGCGTTCTACTCCACTTTCACCAACGTGAACTTCGACGCCGAGGATCTTGTAAAATTAGCACTCGAGTCCGGCGAGATGGCTATCAGGACGATGCGGCTGCTGAAAAGAGCGCATATAGAAACCTACGGCGAGCCTGAACCGACAACAATACCGACTGAAACTGTGAACGGGCACGGGGTTCTCGTCACCGGGCACGGCCTGAAGGCGCTCGCCGCAATCCTCGAACAGACCAAAGGGACAGGGATCAATATCTACACCCACTCTGAGATGCTCCCGGCGCATGGGTATCCGGGGTTGAACAAGTACGAACACCTGGTCGGAAATTTGGGAGGGGCCTGGTTCGACCAGAAAAAGCTCTTTTCTCAACACTCAATGGCGATCCTCGGAACTTCGAACTGCGTCCTTCTGACGAAGGACGACTACAGGGACCGCTTCTTCACCACCGGGCCGGCGAAACTCCCCGGGGTGAAGCACATCCCCGGCTACGATTACAGCGAGCTGATTGAACAGACGAAGACCTGCCCCGAGCTCTCTGGTGAGTCGAACGATCTTACTCTCACCACCGGGTTTTCCCTCTCCACGATTCTCTCTCTCGCCGGCAAGATCAAGAGACTGGTTGAGGCTGGGAAGATTCGGCACTTCTTCCTCGTCGGGGGATGTGATTCCCCGCTCAAGCAGGCGACCTACTTCCGCGAGTTCGTCGAGCGCCTGCCGAGCGATACGATCGTCCTCACACTCGCCTGCGGCAAGTTCCGGATAAACGACCTCGATCTGGGAGAGATCGACGGGATCTCCCGACTGATCGACCTTGGGCAGTGTAACGACGCGATCGTCGCTGTCGACATCGCCCTTGCCCTTGCCGAGCTGTTCGGAGTGGGGGTGAACGAACTCCCGCTCACCCTGGTCCTGTCGTGGATGGAGCAGAAGGCGGTCACTATCCTGTGGGGGCTCCTCTCGCTCGGAATAAAGGGGATCTACCTCGGACCGATCCTCCCGGCGTGGGTGAACGAGGACATCCTGGTTGTCCTGCAGGAGAACTACGACCTGCGGCTGATCAGCGATCCGCAGGATGATATTGCGCAGATACTGGGAGGCCAAGCATGAACGCTAAGAGGATCGTACCGGGTATCCACTGGCTGGGGGCGCAGGATTTCGACCGGCGGCTGTTCGACGAGCTAATCCCCCTGCCGGACGGGACGAGCTACAACGCCTACCTTGTGCAAGGAAGCGAGAAGACAGCCCTGATTGACGCAGTTGATCCGACTAAGATCGACCTACTGATGGCGCAGCTGGAAGCGATTCCACATCTTGACTACCTCATCGTCCAGCACGTGGAACAGGACCACTCCGGTTCGGTTCCGCATATTCTTGAGCTCTATCCAGAGGCCAAGGTGATTACGTCGCCAAAGGCGAAACCGATGCTCGTCGACCACCTCCACATCGATCCTGAGCGGATCACGACCGTGGCCGATGGGGAGACTCTCTC
>DOHL01000091.1:0-8036 GCA_003535305.1 Candidatus Acetothermia bacterium | reverse complement strand
CTCGGCGACCGCACTTTCGAGTTTATCCACGCTCCGTGGGTCCACTGGCCGGAGACGATGCTCACCTATCTACGCGAGGAGAAGATATTATTCACTTGCGATCTGTTCGGCGCGCATCTTGCCACAACAGAGCTCTACGGGCGGGACAAGGAACGAGTCTACGAAGCAGCAAAGCGCTACTACGCCGAGATCATGATGCCGTTTCATGCGATAATCAAAGGACACCTTAAGAAACTCGACGGCTATGAGATCGATCTGATCGCTCCCAGTCACGGGCCGCTCTACGACGACCCATCGTTCATCTTCGACGCCTACAAGGACTGGGTCCTTGACCCGCCGAAGAACCTCGTCCTCCTTCCGTACGTCTCCATGCACGGGAGCACCGCAATGATGGTAGAACGTCTGATAGCGGCTCTTAGCGAGCGCGAGGTGCGGGTAGAGCCGTTCAACATGACGGTGACCGATCTGGGGAAGTTGGCGATCAACCTCGTCGACGCGGCGAGCGTCGTCTTTGCCACCCCGACCGTCCTCGTCGGTTCTCATCCCGGGATCGTCTCCGCAGCCTATCTGGTAAACGCACTGCGGCCGAAACTTCGCTATGCCGCGGTGATCGGTTCGTACGGGTGGAGAGGAAGGACAGTGGAACAAATCATGGATCTTACGAAAAATTTGAAAGTAGAGTGGTTTGATCCGATAATGACAAAGGGATTACCTGACAAAGCGGCCTTGGCCGAACTCGATCGCTTGGCTGAGACGATCGCACAAAAACATCGGGAGCTCTGATACTGATGCTCGATCTGAACATTGTCATCGCCGGTGCAGCCGGAGAAGGAATTCAGACGATCGGAGACGTTCTTACCCGCTCTATTCTAGAATTGGGCTATTCCGTATTCACCTGGACAGAGTACGAATCACGTATCCGTGGCGGAAAGAGCAGTTACCGTATCCGGGTGAGCGAGAAAATGAGCAACGCGCCCCGGCACGATGCCGACCTGCTCCTTGTGTTAAACGAGCAGGCACGAGAGCATTATGCCGGACTACTTAATAAAACCGGAGTTACACTCGCTGAGACAGGAGAAGATTTACAGACGGTCGCTGTGCCGTTCCGCAGCATCGCTGTCGAGCAATGCAAAAGCAAACTTTACGCCAACTTGGTCGCCGCCGGCGCGCTTTGTATGATACTTCAAATAGAGTTCTCCGTACTGAAACAGGTCTTGACACGACGTTTCGCAGCCAAAGGAGAGGAGGTAGTCCGTCTCAATCTCGTTGCAGCCCGCGCCGGATATGCGGCTGTACAATCGGTGCCGCACACACAGCAGTTAGCTCTTGAGACGCGCGATCGCGCTTACTCCTTTCTCTCAGCACACGCGGTGATTCCGCTCGCTGCCGCCTACGCCGGCTGCCGGTTTATCACCGCTTATCCGATGTCTCCCGCAACTGGAATCATCACCGCATTTGCCCGTGATGAGGAATTAGGGGTCTTTGTCGAGCAGGCCGAGGATGAGATTGCGGCGATCAACATGGCGATTGGCGCCAGCTATGCCGGAGCGCGGGCGATGATCGCTACTTCGGGCGGTGGCTTTGCCCTGATGGTCGAAGGGGTGAGTTTAGCTGGGATGACGGAAACTCCGCTTGTGATCTTGATCGGGCAGCGACCCGGCCCGGCGACAGGGCTGCCCACTCGCACTGCCCAGGAAGACCTTCTGTTTGCGATCCACGCCGGGCATGGCGAGTTTCCCAAGGCGGTCCTTGCTCCGTCCGACCCACAGGATGCGTTTGCTAAGACAGTGCGTGCATTTCAGCTCGCTGCCAAATACCAGATTCCAGTCATCCTCCTCACTGATCAGTATCTTGCTGACAGCTATTTTTCGTATGATAAGTTCGAGAGCGAAAATCAGCCGCTGACAGCGCACATCGCTGATCCACAAGCGATCTCCGATTACAAGCGCTATCGCCTTACTGCAGATGGGGTTTCTCCTCGCCTCTATCCCGGACAGAGCAAACATTTAGTCTGCGCAGACAGCGACGAGCACGACGAGGGAGGTCATATCACCGAAGACCTTGCTCACATGCGCCCGGCAATGGTGCAGAAGCGATTAACCAAACGGAAACAGCTACAACAAGCGATCGCTTTGCCGGCAGAGATACACTTATTAGATGCTGAAACTGTCTTGATCGGCTGGGGGTCAACGCGTGGGGCTATCGAGGAAGCGGTCTCGCAGTTACGCGCCAAAGGCACAGCAATGGGAGCGATCCATTTTACCGAAATATGGCCGCTGCCTGACTACGTCTTTGCCGGCGACAAACAGTATATCAGTGTCGAAGGAAACGCCACCGGGCAGCTCTCCTATCTGCTGGCCGCTGAATATGGAATCCACTTTTCCGGGACGGTGAGACGCAGCGATGGCCTCCCCATAACCGCTGACTACATAAAAAAGGAGATCGATGATCGAGTTTAACGACTACAAAAGCGAGATAGAGAATCAATGGTGTCCTGGTTGTCCGAACTTCGGCATTCTGACAGCGCTCAAGCGGGCGTTGGTCTCATTGGGCAAAGAGCCGCACCAGGTCTGCCTCGTTTCCGGGATCGGTCAGGCAGCGAAGTTACCGCATTATCTGCGCTGCAATCTGTTCAACGGGTTGCACGGTCGTGCCATCCCCGCGGCAATCGGAATTCATGTAGCTAACCCAACGCTTACCACGATCGTCACTACCGGGGAAGGAGACTGTTACGGAGAAGGCGGGAATCACTTTCTGCACGCGTTGCGGCGTAACCCTGATATCACAGTAATTGTGCATAACAACGAGATCTACGCCCTTACCAAGGGGCAGGGCTCACCGACGACACCGCGCGGTGAGAAGACACGACTCCAATTTACCGGAGTGGAGGCGGCGCAGGCGCAGATGCTTTCTACTGCAATTATCTACGAGTGCGCATTTGTCGCCCGCGGCTTTGCCGGCAATATGAATCACTTAAGTGAGTTGTTTGTAAGCGCGATCGCTCACCGTGGTCTTTCGCTCGTTGAGGTGATTCAACCGTGTATAATCTATGGGACAAGATTAGTCTCTTGGTACCGTGAGCGAGTAGAGCTGCTCCCCGCGGACTACGATCGTCGCGATCGTACCGCGGCGTTGGAGACAGCGCTGGCACAGGGGAATCGAATCCCGATCGGAGTCTTGTACGAGGGGCCTCCGCGGCCACTCTTTGCGGAACGCTATCGGAAACGGATGGGAGAACAACCGCTCGCTGAGTTGCCGTTGATCCGGCAAAAAACAATCGCCGCGCGACTGGCCCCGTGGAATAGGAACCAGTGAACTTATTCCACGGGGCGGGCTCAATTTAAGGGGTGATCAGGCGACAAAATCTCGGAACAGAGGGCCGTTAAGTGGGAGGATATTGCGCTAATAAAACTACAGGAGGCATATGATGGCAAAAGTGACACGGGAAGTAGTAGAACGATCCGGAGTTAACGTCGATCAGCTGGTGGAGATGCTGGTTAAGAATGCGTCTGCCGAACTGACCACGTACTATTATTACACAATTTTGCGATTCAATCTGATCGGGCTTGAAGGTGAGGGAATCAAAGAGATCGCGGAGACGGCGCGTATCGAAGACCGGAACCATTTTGAGGCACTCGTGCCTCGTATCTACGAGCTGGACGGGAAATTACCGCGCAATATGAACCAGTTTCATGATCTATCCGGCTGTCCGCCCGCTTACCTGCCGGACGACCCAACAGATGTCAAAGCGATACTGAACGTGTTGGTAGAAGCTGAGCGGTGTGCCGTACGAGCATATACTCAAATCTGCAATATGACCGCGGGAAAGGATCATCGTACCTATGATCTCGCTTTGGCGATCCTCAACGAGGAGATCGAGCATGAATCATGGTTCTCGGAATTCCTTGGCGAAGGTCCTTCCGGTCATTTCTTACGGCGCGGCGAGACATCTCCTTTTGTCTCTAAGTTCTTGCGTTAAAGCGCAGTGAGGATGGAGAGCGCCCGCTTTTTATCCGTCGCTGGTTAAGGAAAATTATTCGAAGATGAGAGAATTTACTAAACAAGAGCTGGCGCAGTATGATGGAAGGAACGGAGCGCCGGCATTCATTGCCTATAAAGGAAAAGTCTATGATCTATCAAGTAGTTTTCTATGGCAAAAGGGGAACCATCAGGTCCTGCATCAGGCAGGCATCGATCTGACCGCTGCGCTTAATACGGCTCCCCATGGCGCAGATTTGCTCGCGAAGTTTCCCGTCATCGGCATTTTTTGCGAGTGATGACTGTTCTCGATGCAGCGCTATCATGAAGCCGGCAAACTGCTGGGTGGCAATAAAATAGAGAGCGATGCGAAGCATCGATAAGGAAAAAGATCTGACAACGGAGACACAAGTAAATCAATACAGTCCCCATGGAATACTATTCCACGGGGCAGGAGGTATATAGAATGGGAACAAAAGGTAGAGCGATTGTAGGAATGGATGTTGTTGAGTTAATCAACCTTCTCAACAAGGCGTTCGCTGATGAGTGGTCGGCCTATTATCAGTATTGGGTCGGCGCCCAAATCGTCAAAGGCCCGATGAGGGAAGTAGCAGTGGCCGAGCTGACCGAGCATGCTGCTGACGAGCTGCGCCACGCTCAAATGTTATCCGACCGGATCATTCAATTGGGAGGAACACCGCTCACCGATCCTGTTGAATGGGGCAAAATGGCAACTTGCGCCTACTTAAAGCCGACCGACTTTTCGGTCAGAGCGATCATCAAGCAAGGAGTGAATGGAGAACAGTGTGCCATCGATGTCTACACCCGTCTATTGGCAAAGACTAAAGACAAAGACCCTATCACCTATCAAATGCTTATCCCTATCTTGGCCGATGAAGTGGACCACGAAGAGGATTTCGAGGCTCTATTAGAAGATCTGGCGGAAATCGAAATGGGGAGGTAGCACATGCGCATCGGAGACTTAGTTAAGACAGAAACTCAAGAAGGGAAAGAGAAACATGTTCCGGTGATCGAGCTTGTCGATTACCCGGACTGCACAGACAAGATTGTCAAGATCACCGTCGGCAAGGAAGTGCCGCATCCGAACACGATCGCGCACCACATCAAATGGATCCATCTCTATGGGGTCAAGGAAGGGTTGGCTGTGCATATGGCCGCGTTCGACCTCGGGCCGACCTACGGAATACCAGAGGTGACTTGCCACGCCAATCTCGCTGAGTTCAGCGAGCTGATCGCTATCGAGTACTGCAACATCCACGGGCTGTGGGAGAGCTCTTTCATACTTTCCCCGTAGGAGCAGTGCTCCACGGGGCAGGCCCCATAGGAGTAACGAACGCTCCACAGGGCAGGCCCCATAGGAGTAACACTCCACAAGGCAGGAAGAAGGAGTTTTACCATAGTAGAGGAAGGGAAGACCTATATCTGCGATATCTGCGGGCAAGAGGTCACAGTAACGAAATCCGGCGCAGGGACACTCGTCTGCTGCGACGTGCCGATGCACGCTTAAGGAGTGTCCCTCGTGCCCAGGAACCACGGAGACGGATACGGGAACTTCGAGCATGATATGTTTCCTGTTCGTTTCCAGAAAGAGGAGGCGTGACATGACACGAGCGATTCATCACTTGATCGTGGAGAGGCGGGCCAAGCGCGCCCTCTCTGCCGAGCCGGTCTGCGCGGAAGAGATCGGGCTCCTTATCGAGGCGGCGCACCTCGCCCCATCGTGCTTCAACAGTCAACCGTGGCGATTCATCGTCATCGACGACAAAGAGAAGCTTGCCGCAATCAAGGAAACGATGCCGAAGGGAAACTACTGGACCGCGCCCGCGCCGGTGATCATCGCTATTGCATCGCAGCGCGATCTTGACTGCAAGCTCTCCGACGAGCGCGACTACTTTCTTTTCGGCTGCGGGATGGCCGCCGGCAACCTGATGATTCAGGCAACTGAGATGGGGTTGATCGCCCACCCGATCGCCGGGTACAACCCGACGAAGGTGAAGGAAATCTTAAAGGTCCCCGCGGACTACGTCCTCATCACCCTGATCATCGTCGCGCGTCCTGGTGATCCCGTAAATCTCTCCGAAGACCATCGTGCGATTGAGCTTGGAGAACGCGATCGCAAACCGCTCATTGAGGTGATGGCACGCAATCGCTTTATCTCGGAGTTAGAAAAAGATTGATCACGATGTTTAATCTCTGGTGGCGACTTGTCCAGAGATAATTCAGACGGTTCAGTCGGTAGACAAGGAGGTCTCTATGGCCAATAGCATCGGTTTAGCGCTATTGATCACAACACTCGCCGGGCTGTCTACTGCAGTGGGCGGGTTGATCGGGATCATGGTTCGTAAACCCGGCCCACGATTCATGGCTCTTGCTCTCGGCTTCTCCGCCGGGGTGATGATTCTTCTCTCCTATATCGAGCTGCTGCAAGGTGGGATAGAGCAGATCGGCTTTATCCGAGCTCACCTGGCATTCTTCGTTGGGATGGGAGTGATGTTCTTGATCGATGTTTCAATCCCGCATGATTTCATTGCCGAGCGCCATCGTACCGGAACAGATGAGCGCAATAGTCGAATGATGAAGACAGGGCTGTTCGTGGCGCTCGGGATAGGCATTCATAACTTCCCCGAAGGGATGGCCGTATTTATGGGTACGTTGGTCGACCCATCGCTCGGGATTGCCATTGCCGTGGCGATCGCCTTGCATAATATTACCGAAGGAATAGCCGTGGCCGCACCGATCTATGCTGCGACCAACAACCGAAAAAAAGCGTTTCTTTGGTCGTTTCTTGCCGGGCTGGCCGAACCGGTCGGCGCCGGTTTGGCCGCGCTCGTTCTGATACCGTTTTTAACTGATGCGGTGCTCAGCTACGTGCTCGCTGCAGTCGGTGGAGTAATGGTCTTCATCTCGCTCGACGAGCTGATCCCTGCCACCCGCATACTCAAGGAAGATCATCTCGCGATCGTCGGGGTTATCGCCGGCATGATTGTGATGGCAGCTAGTCTGTGGCTGCTGCGGTAGGCGAGTAGTTTAACTGTCAGTTTTTAGCCAAGAAAAGTGCTTTTACTTGGCGTTAACTGCACTAATTTTATCAATTTTGCGTCGCAAGCAGACACTAGAACAGCCCGTGCAACATCCCACCGTCGACTGGGATTGTCGCACCGGTGATCCCACTCGCCCGCTCTGAGGCGAGGAAAGCGACGAGGTCGGCGAGCTCCTCGGGACGCTGCAGCCGGCCGATCGGAATCTGCTCGACCCATGCGGCCCTCACCTCGTCAAGCGGCCTGCCGGTGGCTGTGGCCCGCTCCTCCAGCAGGCGCCGCATCCGCTCCGTGTCAAACGACCCCGGACAGATGTTGTTGATTAGGATGTTGTCGCCGGCCAACTCGCGGGAGAGGGTCTTCGCCAACGCGATAACGCCAACGCGGAAGACGTTTGACAGGATGAGCCGATCGGCAGGCTCCTTTACGGTGAACGACGTGTTATTGATGATCCTCCCCCCTCCCTGAGCCTGCATGATCGGAACGACCGCTTGGCAGATCCGCACGACCGACATCAGCAGCCCCTGAAACGCGCGCTCCCACGCCGCGTCGTCGTGATCGAGGAACGTCCCCGGCGGAGGGCCACCCGTATTGTTTACCACGATATCGATCCTGCCGAACGCCTCCACGGTCGTCGCCACCAGACGCTCTATCTCCGCCGCTTTGCTCTGATCGGCCGCGATCGGAAGAACTTTAACCCCGTATGCCGCGTTAATTTCCTCAGCTGCCGCCTTGATCGCGTGTGTATCCCGTGCGCAAATCGCTACCTTAACCCCCTCCTGAGCTAAGCGCAGCGCGCACGCCTTCCCCAGCCCACGGCTCCCTCCACCGATAATCGCCACCTTCCCGACAAGGCCCAGATCCATACGCACTCACCTTCCTTCCAGTAAGATTATATTCTGCAAGCGACAGACGGTCAATCGAGTCCGGCGCGAGTCCTAACAAGAAGACAGACGCCTTGACCTTCTCCTGTCCACCTCGACGAGCTGATCCCTGCCA
>DOHL01000088.1 GCA_003535305.1 Candidatus Acetothermia bacterium | reverse complement strand
CTCATAATAAACCCTCCTTTATTTCCATTTGCCCGTAGTATGCCGTGGGGCAAATATGCATATCCATTGTAACCCAAGTAAGGGCGATTCGTGAAAATCGCCCTTATCACAGGTGATTGCCCCATGTTGGGTGGTTGCACGCGATCAGGGCAGGCCCTGCACAGTAATTGTGCAGGGCAGGTACAGGGGCCTGCCCCTACAATGACGATAATTCCGTGGGCGGTTCCCGTAATTGTAGGGGCGATTCATGCCGTGCCCCTACTTAAAGATGTGCTGCTCTGCGCAGCGCATCGACGTATTTCATTGGGACCTTGATTGTTCCTATACTATCGCGTACGGAACCGGGACCGTGATCATCTGATCCGCCGGTGAGGAGAAAGCCGTATTTCTTCGCCAACTGCAAGAGCTCCTCCGGAGTAGTGTAAAGCTTTTGTCTTGACTTTGTATAGGCGTAAAAAACTTCTATCCCGTCGATTCCTCTCTCTTTCAAAACAGGAAGTAGATTCTCCCAATCATTGATTCGCATCAAACAAGGATGGGCCAATGAGGTTACTCCATCTTCAGCGTGTATCGCGTCGACTACGTTGGTAAAAGAAGGTTGTATCAGCGGAACATAACAAGGTTTTCCGCGGCCGATGAGACGGTCGAACGCCTCTTCAGTCGAGGCGACGATCCTTTTCTCTTTGAGAATATGAGCCAAATGTGGCCTGCCGATCGTACCGGCAGCGCATGATCGTACTTCGCCAAACGAGATTATCTTCCCCACCCGGCGACGACAGAGAGCGACCATCTCCTCCATGCGCGCAATTCTCGCTGCTGTCAAAGAATGAAAAATACGACGCAGTCGATCACTATGCGGATCAACAAAGTAACCGAGAATCTCCCCGCGGCATCCGTGTATATCTACTTTTACCTCTGTACCGGTGATTACCTCTATCTTGTCGATCAACGTAATCCGTGTATGCAGTTGTGGTGTGATTGTATCATGGTCAGTTATGGCAATAGTCGCGAGGTCATTTTCTCTTGCCCGCGCGACCATGCCGGTGACGGAAAGGGTTCCGTCAGATGCGCGAGTGTGTAGATGGAGATCGGCATACCTCTTACCTATATTCCGCGATCGATTCACTGTAGTCAATGAACTCTCGCTTGCAATATCTCGATTATTCTCTTGGCGGCTGTACCGTCTCCATACGGATTATCTGCTTGCGCCATCGCGGTGTATGTCAGGCGATCGCGCAGTAGGTTTTCAGTCTCAGCAATAATTCGCTCCGGATCAGTTCCGATCAGTTTTGCCGCTCCAGTGTAAATCCCTTCCATCCGCTCTGTCTTATCCCGCAAAACGAGTACGGGAATATCCAGCGCAGGGCCTGCCTCCTGGATTCCGCCGGAGTCGGTCAAAATAAGGTAAGAAGCAGCCATTAGGTGCACGAACGATGCGTAATCCGGTGGATCGAGTAATGTTATCCGCTCTATCTTTGCCAGTCGCTTTCTCACCTCTCTCTGTACGTTGGGATTGGGATGGACAGAATAGACAATCCTGACATCTTTATTCCGCCGGGCGATCTCGCGCAGACTCTGGCAGATGGAACTGAGACCGCTGGAGAAGTTTTCGCGCCGATGGGCGGTGACTAAGATCACTCGTTCCGGGAAAGTAAATCGCTGCACAGGCTGAACATGACCACGGATAAAGTAGAGAGCATCGATCTCTGTATTGCCTACAACGAATATCTGTTCACTGGAGATCCCCTCTGCCAGAAGATTGTCAAGGGCATGCTCTGTCGGAGCGAAAAGAAGATCAGCGATCTGATCGACAAGCCGGCGGTTGATCTCTTCTGGAAAGGGAGAGTATTTGTCATCGGTACGCAATCCGGCCTCTACATGAGCAACAGGAATCTGTTCGTAATAAGCGGCGAGCGCACCGACAAAGGCGGTCTGAGCATCGCCTTGGACAACGACTATATCTGGTCTTTCTTTACGCAACAGGGGTCCGATCTTCTCCAGAATCGATCCTGTTATATGGAACAGGCTTTGGTTAGGGATCATGATGTCGAGATCATAGTCAGGTTCAATATCAAATACTGTCAATACCTGATCGAGCAACTGGCGGTGCTGGGCGCTGACGCAGACGATCACTTCCATATCCTCTTTCTCTTTAATCGATCGCAGGATCGGCGCCAATTTGATCGCCTCCGGCCGCGTGCCAAAGATCAATAAAATTTTCATCGTTCCTCTTTCCGCGCGTCTTTTTCCATTCGATTCGGCAAGGAGTTATTCTTTGTGCATCCTGGTTTCATAAGCGGGTTGTTCTCCTTCCACAGGCGATCGAGAATTCCATTGATAAATGAAGGCGCGTTGTCGGTCCCATACTCTTTAGCCAACTCCACTGCCTCGTCGATCGTTACTTCAGCCGGAATCTCATTACAATACAGAATTTCAAATATCCCCAAACGGAGGATATTGCGATCGATGAGCGCAAGACGCTCCATTTTCCATCCCTCTGCTTTGGCCGAGATTATCGTATCGATAACTCGTTGATGCTCGCGGATTCCGCTTAAGGCAAGCATGATGTAACTTTCTTGATCGCCTAAATCGACTTCATCCAATAACTCGCTGTAAGGGATATCAAGGAACTCTCGTTGATAAAGACATTGTAGAACTAATCTGCGCGCTTCTCGTCTACGCATCGTTATTCAAAGAGATCTGGCGGGAATTTACATATTCCTGGCTATGTCCGGCCGCGATTCGACGCAACGACCGATCAGATAACCGAGGAAGGTGAGATGATAAACAGCATCTCCCTGAACCACAAGAGGAGAGATAAGGCTGCTGAAAACGCCGATTGTTCGCGCAGCAGCTCCTGTCATTCACTTTCGCTCTTCTCTGCAGCAAGGAGTTTGGGATCAGTCCGAATGGTACGGATAAAGACCGAGACTTCCTCAACCTTGATTCCAGTCTGCTCGGTCAATTGCTCGGTCAATAACGCTTGGATTCTATGTCCTATTTCTGTTACCTTCTCTTGGGAGGAGATTGAGGCATCGATCGAAATAGCCATTCCATCTCCTTGGTGGGATAAAGAGATGGCGTTTAACCCCGCGATGCCGATCTTGCTGAAAAGCATTTCCCTGGCCAGCTCTTTTATCGCACAAGAAGATATCGCAATTCGCCCTTCTTCTTCCTGGTAGGAGAAACGTGCGCGCTGTAAATTTCCACGATAGACCAGGGAACTGAAATAAAGCGCAGTGACGAAAAGGACTGCTCCGATTAGAATTTGGATGATGATTCCGCCGGTCGTGTTGAGAAACGGCAGTGCGGCACTGAGTGATAGCACATCGATCCCAAAGAGGATTAGAATCACCCCCACCCCTGCAAGGACGAGTGCAAGGCTGCTATATAGTAAAGTGACCCATAGCATCATCATAGCTCCTCCACTTCCTGTTTAACTGGTTCTGCAGCAGGCTCTTCAGCTTTGACAAGACGTTGAATATCTACATTGACTCCGCTCACTGTCAAACCTGTCATCTTTTCCACCTGGGTTTTGACATGGGTCTGTACCTCTTTGGCCACTTTGTGTACGGGAAAACCTTGCATCACCATTGCCCGTACATTGATTTTGACGTCCTCTTCTTCTACTTGAACGTCGATTTGTCGCTTCATTCCCTCGCCGCGGCGGAAAGGTTTATCACCACGGCGAGAATGCACCACCCCTTCTATGTCAGTGACCGCAATCGCCGCAATCGATACAACTACATCTTTGGCAATACTGACTCGTCCTTTTTCGCTGATGATATCATTATCCTTTTGTATCATCACTATCTCCTTGTTCTTCTTCTGTGACCGAATCATCGGAAGCAGGAACAACTTTCGTTACATAAACGTCAATGCCGTTCACCGGTACTCCTGTCAGTCGTTCGATATCAGCCTTTACATTTTCCTGAACGCCTTGGGCGACTTGATGTACTGGATGGCCATATTCGGTCATTATTGTGATACGGATCCTCACATCATTATCATCCATCTCTATCCTGATAGTCGGGCTGGGGTCCTCTCCGCCGAAGAGCCCCATAATACCACCTGTTCCTCGCTTGTGCGTAAGAACGATTCCATCCACTTGTTCTGTTGCTGTTTTAGCGATCGCAGTGAGAACATCGTCCGATATAGTAATCTGGCCATCTACATCATTGATTTCGATCTTCTTTTCTCCCATCACTCCTCCCTTTATATTCGCTCTACATATCTTCCTGTTCGTGTATCAACCTTTATTCGATCTCCCTGTTGCACGAACAACGGAACCTGTATAGTGGCGCCACTCGCCAACTTCACTGATTTATCCACACTGGATATAGTGTTTCCTTTGACCGCCGGCTCGGCATATTCCACTTGCAGTTCGACAAAGTTGGGCAACTCTACTTTGACTAAAGCTTGTTGATAGAAATAGCCGACAACTTCCATCCCTTCGACCATATAGTCTATTTTCTTTCCAAGCAGGTCTGCTCTTACCAAACACTGCTCGTAGTCCTCAGTGTTCATAAATATATACTGGTCGCCATCTTTATACAAGTATTGCAGCGGGCAACCTTCAAGGAAAGCATGTTCCGTGTTCTCAGCCCCCCGGAAAGTCTCTGCGCGTGTACGCCCTGTTAATACATGCCGCAACTTAGTCTTGGCGATCGCTCCTCCGCGTCCCCGCTTGGAGTGTGCGTATTCAATTATCTCGTACAGTTCGTCATTATATAAGATCGTTATCCCGCAGCGCAAATCACTTACAGAGAGCCCCATCGATAATCACCATCCTTTTATCTTATTATACATTCCTAATCAGCAGTTACAATGGAAGCCGAAATTGGAAAAGAGAGAGCTGTGTCGATAAGATAGTGAAAATTTACAATCTTCATTAAAGGGAACTGCTAACTGTATTTGACTAACTACCCAAAATATGCTATACTTTTGCATATGACTAAGGTATATGGGATTGGT
>DOHL01000116.1:7680-9536 GCA_003535305.1 Candidatus Acetothermia bacterium | reverse complement strand
TCACTCTTCACTCTTCACTCATCACTCTTCACCCATCACTCCGGCCTCTTGGCCGGCTATAATCCGTGTGCATTAGTGTCTATCTGTGGTTCTTTCCTCTCTTGGGCTCCGGTCTCCGAGATATTGACTCCTTTATTATCGCCGGTCCCAGCCCTCCCATTCCTTACGTTTCAGCTCGGCGCGCTTGATCTTTCCGCTCGCTGTCTTGGGAAGTTCTCTTACAAATTCGATTTTCCGCGGGTATTTATAAGGCGCAGTGATCCTTTTTACGTGATCCTGTAACTCTTTTATCAGCTCGGCTGACGGGTCGTAGCCCTGAGAGAGGATGACGAACGCTTTAACGATTTCGCCCCGTTCGCGATGCGGAGCAGCGACCGCTGCCGCCTCGACCACCGCGGGATGACTGACCAGCGCGTCCTCTATCTCGAACGGCCCGATCCGGTAGCCGGAGGTGATGATCACATCATCGACCCGCCCTTCAAAGTAGATATAGCCATCCTCATCCAGACGGACAAGATCACCGGTGCGATACCATCCATCAGAAGCAGCAATCACCGGCGTGTCCCAATAGCTGTCGAAGATACCGGGATTATCCGGTTGCACTGCGATCTCGCCGATCCCATCGCGGGTAACAGGATTGCCTGCCTTATCAATTACCGTCGCTCCCAACCCAGGAGTCGGTTTGCCCATCGAGCCAGGACGGACCGGAAGACCGGGATAGTTGGAGACGAGACATACCGTCTCTGTCTGGCCGTAGGCATCTCTGATCGTTACGTCGAACGCGCGTTTGAACGCTTCAATCGGTTCTATATTAAGCGGTTCGCCGGCCGAGAGAGCGGCGCGCAGTTGAGGAAGCTTAAATTGGCTGAGATTAGGCAAGGCAGTGATGATCCGATACTCAGTGGGAGTAGCTCCAAATTTGGTGATTTTATATTTGGCAGCTATTTTTAGATAGCGTTCAGGGTCAAAGCGACCGTTATAAATTAATTGCGATACTCCGTGATTGAGCGCTACCCCGATCGGCGCCCAATACCACATTGCCCACCCCGGTCCGGTCGTCGACCAAATGATATCATCATCCTGTATGTCGTACCAATAGCGGGCGGTGATCACACCGTGCGCGTACAGCCACCGCTCTTTGTGCATCACTGGTTTAGGTTCACCTGTTGTTCCGGAGGTGAAGTTGATCGTCAGCGGGTCTTCCACTCCCACGGAAACTGCGGGGCACTGTGCAGAGACGGTTTCCATCTTCTTCTCAAAGCTGATCCATCCCTTCTTCTCTCCTCCAATAACGATGAAGGTGTCCAGCGGGCAACTCTCTCTTACTGCATCGACTATATCGGTGTTGTCGATATGGGCGACGATCACCCGTGCGCCGCTTATTTTAGCGCGATGTTCGATCTCCTTAGGCCGCAACATCTCTGTGCACGGGACAGCGACTCCGCCGCAGGCAAAGGTTCCCAACTGGATCATATGCGCCTCAGGAAGACGAGGGAGGATGTGCAGTACTGGATCGGCCTTCTCTACTCCGCAGCCAAGCAAGATGTTTGCAAACCGATAAGCCCCGTTGATCAGTTCGTTATAGGAGACCCGGCGGGTTCGATTCTGATCATCCTCCCAGAAGATGGCGACCTTGTCTGGGTTACGACGGGCGTGCTCCTCGACGACAGAAACAATATTATAATCCGAAGGAATATCCCAGGTAAACTCACGTATTTCGCGGTGATAATCATCTGTTGTATATGGCATATAGCTTTCTCCTTATTATATCCGGCCAAATATATCTATGCCGGCAGTATACCACGTTGACATGCTAATTCAAAGTCCAAAGATAAAGAAAAGAGCGAGGAACGAGG
>DOHL01000116.1:0-7303 GCA_003535305.1 Candidatus Acetothermia bacterium | reverse complement strand
GAGGAGGAAGAAAGTTTTGGGTTTTGGGTGAAAACAGAAAGGAGATAAGGAAGGGCAAGAAGGTGTGTAGCGGCGAAGTAATGATGGGAAAGGTGGGAGACTTAACCTCGATCCTCGATCCTTGTGCCTCGTTCCTTTCTTAATGACTACACGCTGTTTTTATGTATAATTGGGCTAAAAATGAGAATGAGGTCGTCAGAATGCAGCGAACTGATTATTGCGCACAGATTACCAAACAGGATATCGGACGTAAGGCCACGGTGACGGGATGGATCCAGCGGAATCGGGATTTGGGCGGCCTTGCTTTTGTCAATTTGCGTGACAGCAGCGGGATCATGCAAGTGGTATTTCCTGGAGATGATTCGTCTCTTGCCGCTGCTCATACATTGGGTCGCGAGGATGTAGTAGCAGTAACAGGGACGATAACTGCTCGTGATACTGTCAACATCAACCCTGATATGACAACCGGCGAGATCGAGCTACGCGCGGAAAAATTAGAGATCTTAAATCGTGCCCGCACTCCTCCTTTCTTGATTGAAGGCTCTGGTGAAGATACCACCGAAGAGACACGCCTCCGTTTCCGCTATGTCGATATCCGGCGTGAACGGATGCAGAGCAACCTGTTATTGCGCCACCAGGTCTTTAAGAAGATCAGGGATTTCTTTGATGAACAAGGCTTTATCGAGATCGAAACGCCGATATTGACAAAGAGTACTCCTGAGGGTGCGCGGGATTTTCTTGTTCCCAGCCGCATCGAACCGGGCAAATTTTACGCATTACCCCAGTCTCCTCAGTTGTTCAAACAACTGTTGATGATCGGCGGAATAGACCGCTACTTCCAGCTGGCAAAGTGTTTCCGTGACGAGGACCTCCGTGCCGACCGCCAGCCGGAGTTCACGCAACTTGACTTTGAGATCGCCTTTCCTCGCGGGAAAGAGGAGATTATCTCTCTCCTGGAGAAGATGTTAGACCAACTCTTTCGCAACACTCTTAATGTCCACCTGCCGCAACGATTTCCCTGTCTGAGCTACCATGAAGCGATAGCCCGTTACGGATCAGATAAACCGGATCTACGCTTCGGGATGGAGATCGAGGATATATCTCACCTTGTGAAGGGATGCGAATACCGTATCTTTACCGATGCCCTTGCTGTCGGCGGCAAAGTACTCGGGATCAATGCCTGCGGCTGTGCCGGGTATTCACGCTCTCAGATCGACCGCCTACAGAAACTGGCTGTCGCTGACGGAGCGGGCGGTCTGTTGTGGATAAAGGTGGGAGAAGAGATATCATCACCGCTGGCCAAATTTATTACAGAAGAGCGTCTCCAGGAGATCGTCGCTTTATTCGGCGCCACCAGCGGTGATCTCATCCTCATCGTTGCCGGAGAGGGGATGGAGCCAGTACTGGGTTCACTGCGGGTGACGATCGCGCATCAGGAGAAGATGGAAGATGACGACTGGCATTTTCTGTGGGTCACTGACTTTCCTCTCTTTGAACACACAGAAGAGGGCGAGCTGACGAGCAGTCACCATCCATTCACATCACCCCGTCAACAAGATATTGCAGCATTAGAAAGCCGGTTTGCTACGGCGCTGGCCGATTCTTATGATCTGGTGCTCAACGGTGTCGAACTGGGGAGCGGAAGCATTAGAATTCATTCCCGCGCCCTCCAGGAGCGAATATTTACCGTCCTTGGCTTCGATAAAGAGGAGATGGAAGAACGATTCGGCTTTTTTCTGCATGCGTTGGAGTACGGAACACCGCCCCACGGCGGGTTTGCGCTCGGCCTTGATCGGTGTATAATGATGATGGCAAGGGAAAGTTCGATTCGGGACGTGATCGCCTTCCCCAAGACGACGACCGGCCTTTGCCCGCTCACCAACGCTCCGATGTCTGTAACAAGAGAGCAACTCAATGAATTGAAGCTGCAAAAACAAGATGAAACTCGCAAAGAATAATCGCAAAAAAACCCAGGCGGCCGTCTTTATGCTCGCCGGCGTGACAGTGATCTCACTCATTCTGCTCAGCGGCGCTTTAGATGGTCTAAAGTTTGCTCCAGGCATACCGCTGCCGCCCCCTGAAGCAGCGCCGATAGGCGCTCCTCTTCTACTTGCAGATGAGTTGCCGTGGGAGCAAATTATGCAATGGATCTGGTTGTTTCTACTGGGCCTGGCCGGACTCGGACTGATCCTTGAACTCCTTACTTCGTATGGACGACGAAGGATCTTTGCTTATGCGGTAGTGCTCGGCGTATTTACCGGGATCATTTTCGCCGGAACATCCTTGTTGGAGAGGTGGCTGCCTGATGCGCCATTAGAGACTGTCGAGCAGCAATTACTGGATGAACCGTTAGATGACGTTGCCTATGGGGCTGTGGAGCCGGAAGAGCTAATAGTGCCGGTGGTTGAGGAAATTCCGTTGTGGGCTGTCTTTTTTGTTACAACTGCAGTCGCCGCCATCGGCGTCTTTCTGTTGTTTCGCTTCTACCGCGCGTGGAAAGATCGCAGTCGCCGCTTGTCAACGCTGCAGGATCTGGCATTGCAAGCACGGGTCGCTGCCGAGCAGATTGAGCGCGGCGTAGATCTACAGGACATCGTTATCCGTTGCTATAGAGAGATGAAGCTGGTCGTATCGAGGGTTACAGGAGTAAAAGATTCCGCGGCCATCACTCCGCGGGAGTTTACCTCTCTACTCTATAACGCCGGTATTGAGGATGAGCACATTGTAAAACTCACCGTTCTCTTTGAAGAGGTGCGCTATGGCGGCAAAGAGAGCTCTGTTCGCCGCAGAGATGCACTCGCTTGTCTCAACGCGCTCGCTTCTACCTACTCAGGATGAAAATAACAAAAGAACGACGTGCTGCGCTGATATCTACTGCACTTATCCTTGCTGGTTCATTCCTCCTTCTCTTTGTGCTGCCGGATCTTTTCGAGCAGTGGTTTCTGCGCCCGTTGATCGATGCAATACTCTTCTTGTATGTACAAGTACTGCGCTTACCGCAATTTTTTCTATGGACCGTCGTCGTCGGCTTAATCTGTTTGATCAGCGTGGTAAACCTGATTCGTCTCCAACGGCGAATTCCCCGTTTTTTCCAGCAGAGCCGCCGCCGTGGAGCACAGCAAGGGTTGATAGAGAAAATGGCGTCTCTGATCAGCAAGAGTGACCGTAATCATATCGTACGTCGCCAGGTAGCGCACCGTTTTGTCACGGTGTTAGCCAAAATAGTCGCTCAACGGACCGGAGTGTCACCACAAGAGGCGACAGAGATGATTTACGCGGGAAAGATCGGTGATCACCGGATAGCAGCCATATTGCACTCTGTAGATACAAATTTACAGCAAGCGAGAAAATTTAAGCTGATCAGACGATTCGCTGCTCAACCGCAATATTCATTTGTCGAGCAACTATCGCAGGCGCTCGATTGTCTGGAAGAATATGAGCAAGGAGTTTTGTGAGGCTAAATGAAGATACTACAGATCAAAGAGCTGTCCGACCGCATCATCACCGAAGTGGAACGGGCGATAATCGGAAAGAGAAACGCGTTGCGTCTTGTAATGACCGGGATCTTCTCCGGAGGACATATCTTGTTCGAAGATTTTCCAGGTTTGGCCAAGACACTTGTCGCTAAAAGTTTTGCTCAGGTACTGGGCCTTAGTTTTAGGCGGATTCAATTTACACCTGATCTACTGCCGAGCGATATTACCGGAACCCATATCTTCGACCGGAATAATGGGACATTCACTCTCCGGCCTGGTCCGATCTTTGCCAACATCGTTTTGGCCGATGAGATAAATCGGGCTACGCCTAAGACACAGTCAGCTCTACTGGAGGCGATGCAGGAGTTTCAAGTTACACTGGAAGGAGAATCCCGGTTGTTATCATTACCGTTTATCGTTATCGCAACGCAAAACCCGATCGAGTACGAAGGTACTTTTCCTCTTCCTGAAGCGCAGATCGATCGGTTCATTCTTCGTTTGGAGATGGGTTATCCAGACATGGATTCAGAGATTGAAATCTTGAGTCGGCGGCACATTCGCAAAGAAGACGAAGTAGAGTTATCTGTGGTCACCAATAAAGAACAATTATTGGAAGCGCGGCAGGCAGTGGAAAGCGTCTTCATCGATCCCGACATCGAGCGCTATATTGTCCAACTGGTTCAGCGTACACGGAGCGATGCCAATGTTTATGTCGGCGCCAGCCCGCGCGGGGCATTGGCTCTACTCAAACTGACGCGCGCTTTAGCCGCTATCGAAGGGCGCGATTATGTCCTCCCTGATGACGTCAAAGAGCTGGCTGTGCCGGCTTTGGCGCACCGCTTGATTCTCAGCCCTGATCTCTGGGCCAAGAAACTGACTGCAACAGATGTAATCGAGACTATCATCCGCACTACGGCTGTGCCGAAGATCTCTTGATATGAACATACGACCGGGACCGTTGCCGCGAGTGCAAAACCGCATCGCCATGGCGAGCAGCATGATTATCACGCTGGTGATCGCCGGGATAGTGATGCGCCGGGGAGAACTGATCGCCTTGACTATGCCGCTACTTGTATACGGACTCGCCTTTATCGTCACTGCTTTGACCGAACAGACGACCGGGATCGAAGCGACCAGATCGATAGCAACGGTCACCCCTACGGAAGGAGAAGAGGTGGAAGCGGTGTTTACACTTGCCAATGAGACCGGTAGCCCCCTCATTGTCGCGGCGATAGATCTTTTGCCGTTACCACTGGCAATAACTGACGGAACAGCGACGACGCTCACGGAGTTGGCCGGCGGAGAAACGACGCGAGTTACGTATTCTTTCTCGACTGAACGGGGGAAACATCGCTTCTCCGGAGTGCAGGTGACGCAGTGGGATAAGTGGGGGATAGGAACATGGGAAAAGATCCTGCCGTGCGACAGCACGCTCACTGTTCTGCCGCGTTACGAAACACTCGGCAAAATACCGATCAGGCCGCGACGGACTAAGGTTTACGCCGGTGTGGTCAAAGCGCTGGAAGGCGGAGAAGGGACCGAGTTCTTCGGCACACGTGAATACACTTCCGGCGACGATATCAAACAGATAAACTGGAAGGCCTATGCCCGCTATGATCGGCTGGTCATCAATGAATACGAACAGGAACGAATCGCCGACGTAACGATTATCCTCGATGCACGCGCACTGACCAATCAATATCCCGGCGTCTCGGATCTGTTTACCCGCTCAGTCCGGGCAGCGGCAGCGTTGGCCGATTACTTTCTTGACTTGGGAAATAATGTCGGGCTATTGACTTACGGTGCTTTTCTTGATTGGATATACCCTAGTTACGGTAAACGGCAGCGCCAACGGGTGCTTGAAGCGTTAGCGCGCGTTGACATCTCAGACAAAGCCGTATTTCAAGATCTGCGTTTTATGCCGACCCGCTTCTTCCCCAGCCGTTCTCAACTGGTTATCGTCTCGCCGCTGACAGAAGACGATATCGAGATTCTCGACATCCTTCATGCATGTGAATATCAAATTATCGTTGTCAGTCCCAACCCATTGCTTATGGAACGAGCGCTGCATACAGATGACCCCGCATGGATCCTTGCACATCGCCTTGCTGTTGCGGAACGTAAGACGCTCCTCTCCGCATTAATGCGTGTGGGAATACAAGTCGTTGACTGGGACGTTGCGCGGCCATTGTCCCCACAGATCGAGTGGGCATTATCCCGTCAAAGGAGCGGAAGATGATGAACTACCTCGCGCTCGTTCTCTTCACCCTGGCGATGGCAGCAGCAGCGATAGCCGTCTTTCCATCACCCATTCTCATGAGCCTCTCGCTTTTGCTGGCCGTATTGTGGGGGGTGACTGAAGTTTATTTTCGCGATGGGCGGATAAGTTCACTTCTCTTTGTCCTTGGCACTGGTCTGCTTGCTTTTGCTTCGCTTGTCACCGCGATAGATCTTCTTGCCATTAGCGGGATAGCCCTTGCCCTTGTAGCGTGGGATATATCTCTGTTTCACCGTGAGATCTCACCGTATCTTGTTGGTAGTGACCGCAAAGAGAGTGACGTCTATCAGCAGTGCAGCAACCTTGGCAAACGACGACTGATGGCAGTGGCTCTGTTGAGCGGCATCGGCCTTCTGATCGGAGGAGCAGCACGAACAGTGCGCGTTGAACTACCATTTATTCATGTGTTGCTTATCGTCTGTGTGGCGATGGTCTCGTTGACATTGATACTACGCCTGGCCGGCAGAATATATCCACCTCCGCCTGCTATCTCGCCATTTAGGCGTAAAGGCAAATAGAGATACTTGGTTGCCGGCTGCGTGGTGTCCTGTCAAGTTTAAATTGTCCGACGTATTGTAAGAAAGGATCGAGGTGCGAGGATAAAGGAACGAGGAGAAGAAAGAAACAGGAAAGAAGGTTTTAGATTCTAAACCTCGGACCTCGAACCTCGCTCCTATGTCCTTCCTTTACCTTGAAGTGTAAGTACGAAGTAGATGGAGGAGAATGCCTCCACTCACTGCCACGTTCAATGACTCGGCGTTATTACAGAGAAGAATTGTGACTATCTTATTGCAGAGGGCTACCACTTCGCGGTCTAATCCTGCTCCCTCATTTCCGAGCACCAATACCAGAGGACGATCAATACTGATCTTTTCTATAGGAACACCGCCGCGCGGTTCTGCCGCACAGCATGTGAACCCTGTCTTACGCAATGAACAGACCAAGTCGACCAAGCTCTTCACTTCTACTACCGGAATATGGAAAAGCGATCCCGCTGCAGCACGGAGGACCTTAGGAGATAATCGATGTGCTGTTCCCGGTCCGAGAATAACGCCTGTTACCCCCATTGCCCAGGCAGTGCGGATCAGTGTTCCTACATTCCCTGGGTCTTGAACAGAATCAAGGAGCAACAGAAAGGCATTGTCTGATTGCACAATCTCTTCTATCGCGTGCGTACGAATAGTAGCTACAGCGAATACGCCGCGGGGAGAGACAGATGAGGTGAGGCGTTTTGCTGTTTGCGCATCGATTTCAATAAATTCCGCATTGTGCGTTGCAGCCCGCATTGCCCACTTCTCAGCCGAAAGAGCAAGTATGGTCTTTACATGCCAACTTGAAGCAAGGAGCTCATCGACCACTCCTGGACCCTCGACAAGTAATAATCCGCTCTCTTGCCATCCTTCGCATTGCGATAGACGCCGCAAGCGTTTGATCCTATTCGCTCCTAATCGCATCCTATTTCCTCTACCATCTAAACTGTATTGTTTAGCTATCAAGATACCCTGGTTGTAAGCAAGCGGTCAGCCGTCAGCTTTCAGCTAAAGTCAAA
>DOHL01000152.1:526-3436 GCA_003535305.1 Candidatus Acetothermia bacterium | reverse complement strand
AAATTAAGGTTGACATGACACTCGTGCCTCGATCCTTCTTAACCCATCACTCATCACTTTTTTACTTCTTTCTTAACTCTACGAACTCTACGAACCCTATTAACTCTTGCCCCGTGTAGTTATCGGGCGAACAGCCGTAGGCGGCACAGAGCCTTCGAATCGCCCCTACATCTCGACTCCGGCCTCTTGGCCGTGGACTCCAGACTATGGACTATGGACTATGGACCTCGTTCCTTTTTCCCTCTTTAACCTTCAAAAAGCGCCTCCACAAACTGATCCGGATCAAAGAGATGTAGATCTTCTTTGCTCTCTCCGACTCCGATATATTTTATCGGGATATCTATCTGTTCACGAATTGCAACGATGACTCCGCCTTTCGCTGTTCCATCCAGCTTTGTGAGAACGATTCCTGTTAGGTCGATCGCGGCATGGAATAACTTAGCTTGCGATATCCCGTTTTGACCTCCTGTCGAGTCAAGGACGAGCAGACGTTCATCCGCCGGCCGCCCCAATCTTTTAGTCACAGTGCGATCGATCTTTTTAAGCTCTTCCATCAGATTATGCTTGGTCTGCAAACGGCCGGCAGTATCGATAAACAGGGTCCCGCCCCGGCTACGCACATGGTCAAGGGCATCGAAGACAACGGCCGATGGATCAGCGCCGAGACGATGCTTTACCACATCTGCCCCTACGCGCTGTGCCCATATCTCCAATTGCTCCATCGCTGCTGCGCGGAACGTGTCAGCAGCAGCAAAGGTGACTTTACTTCCGGTCTGTGCTGCCACCAGTCCGGCCAATTTGGCGATCGTCGTCGTCTTACCAGCGCCGTTAACTCCCACGACGATAATCACTGTCGGTTCGCCATCCGATCTGAGGGCGAGAGTTCCGTTGCCGCCGGTGAGTTTTGTTTTAAGTTCTGCGCGCAGGAAGTCTAAAATCTCTGTTATGTCAATCGTTCCACGACGATCAATATTACTGCGTAGATCATTGATGATCGTCAGCGTTGTCTGGATTCCTATATCACTCCGAACGAGGATTTCCTCGATATCGTCAAGAGTCTCGGCATCGAATTTTGCAGTTCTTGTGACAACTTCGCTGATCGCTTCTACCATATTTGTCCGTGTCTTTTGCAGACCGTCTTTCAATCGCTTAAACCAAGCCATCACATCTCCTCCGGCGCTGATATTTTAAATAACCGAAGAGTCTGCCGTAAAACGCACTGCACGCCGCGAAGAAGAGCGAGTCGTCCCTGAGTTAGAAGTTGTTCCGCAGTCAGAACCCGAAAATCCGTGTAATAGCGATGGAACTTGCCTGCTAAGGTTAAGGCATACTCAGCTATAAGGTGAGGGGCGAAAGTGAGAGCCGCCTCTTCGACCACCTCTGGAAACCGATCGAGCAGGCAAATAATATCTAACTCCACTGGTTGCGTTATTAAAGAAAGATCGACCTCATCCCATTGTCGCGGAATGCGATTGCCGGCCTTGCGGAAGATCGATGCGCAGCGGGTATGGCTGTATTGGATATAATAGACCGGATTATCCATCGTCTCCTGCTTGGCAAGCGCATAATCAAGTTCCAGATGGCTCTCTGGCTTACGGGCTACCATAAAATAACGCACTACATCTTTACCTAAATCTTCGATCATCACCCGCAGTTCGATGAATTTGCCGGCGCGCGTGCTCATCCTTTCTACGCCCTCCTTCGCCTTGATAGTTACGAATTGATGGAGACAATAAGCGAGAAAATCTTCCGGATATCCCAGCATCCGCATCGCTGCTTTCATATTGGCTTGCTGGGCGTGGTGGTCGGCTCCCTGCACATTTATCACGTGGTCGAATTTCCGTTCCCATTTATTTATGTGGTAGGCAATATCGACCATCAGGTAAGTCGGCCGGCCGTTGCTGCGGATCAAGACCGCATCCTTGGTTCCACCATACTCTTCTGCTGCCAGCCAGGTCGCTCCATCTTTTTTGTATATCGCGCCTTTTCCATCCAGCAGCTCCAGCGTCCTCTTCACCTCGCCGCTTCTGTGGAGGGTCGCCTCGCTGAACCAGTTATCGAAACGGACATTGAGCAGGGCGAGATCTTCTTTAATTGAGGCGATCATTCGCGATAGCGCTTCTTCTTTGAATAACTGCGCTGTCGCGCTGTCAAAAAGAGGAAACGGTTGCTGTAAACTCGCTTTTAAATCGTGTGCGATCTTTACAAGATACTCTCCATGGTATCCCTGTTCCGGCACCGATTCTTTCTCTCCCCATGCCTGGCGATACCGTGCCCATAATGATCGCGCCAGCATATCGACTTGTCCTCCCTCATCGTTAAAATAATACTCTCGCGACACTTGATAGCCGATTGCCTCATAGAGTGAGGCCAGCACATCTCCCAAGACGGCTTGTCGTCCATGGCCGATAGTAAGAGGGCCGGTGGGGTTAGAGCTGACAAATTCGACCTGTACCCGTTTTCCGGCACCATGCAAAGATCGACCGAACCTCTCACCGGCAGCGAGGACGCCACGCAGAGCACGATGGAAGACCTCGTCGGCGAGAAAGAAATTGATGAATCCAGGACCGGCGACCTCAATCCGTTTTACTCCCTTGCGTGAGAGCCTGTTTATGATCTGCTGCGCTAACTCACGCGGCGGCATTCCTGTAATCGATGCACCGGTGAGCGCGATATTACTCGCAAAATCGCCGAACTCCGGACGATCAGTACGGCGCACTTCGATCTCGATCACTTCGTCGGAGCCACTATGATCAAGTTCCTGCCATGCGGATTTCAGCAAAGAATGAACAAATGACTTGAGCATCTTTAAATTCTCTCCTAACTTTGAACAGAGGTCAGAGAATAGAAGTCAGAGAACAGAGGTCAGAGAAGAAAGCGGTTAGCGGTTGCGGTTAGCGAAGAAAGAGG
>DOHL01000152.1:0-122 GCA_003535305.1 Candidatus Acetothermia bacterium | reverse complement strand
ACCCAACACCTTCTTTCCCCAATTCCTTCTCCTCCTCATTCCTTTATCCTCGTACCTCGATCCTTTTTAACCCATCACCCATCACTTTTTTACTTCTTTCTTAACTCCTGCCCCGTGCAGTT
>DOHL01000130.1:1847-9410 GCA_003535305.1 Candidatus Acetothermia bacterium | reverse complement strand
AGAACAGAGAATAGTAAATAGAGAATAGAGAACAGAGAATAGAGATCAGAGAATAGAAAACAGAGAACATCCCTCTTCAATCATCACTCATCACTCATCACTCCGGCCTCTTGGCCGGCATTGTGCCTTGTAACGATTCTTATACGGCGATATACTCTGGCCTTACATAATTCGCGATGCAAGGAAGTTTGAATGGACATTAAGAATAGAAGAGACACAAGCCGTATCTTGATATGTAGTGCTTGGCCGTACGGATCAGGTATTCCCCATTTGGGAAATCTTATCGGGTGTCTGCTTTCCGGGGGGGCCCTTACACGTTACTACCGTCTGCGCGGATATGAAACGCTCCATGTCTCAGGGACCGATGCTCATGGTACGCGGATTGAATATGAGGCTGCGCGTACCGGAGTATCTCCGGCAAAGCTGGTTGAGCAAGTGCACTCCCAAATTCTCGAGATAATTAAAACCTTTGATATCGCAATCGATAATTACACAACTACCGAGTCACCAGTGCACAAGGAATTTGTCGTTGATATCTATCGCAAGATGGATGCCAACGGCTATATTACCACTGCAGAAGAGGAACGGGTTTACTGTACTATTTGCAACCGATTTCTTGCTGACCGGTTGATCATCGGCCGCTGTCCGAAGTGTGGGAGCGAGCGAGCAAAGGGGAACCAATGCGATGCGTGTGGTGTTATGCTTGAACCGGAAGAGTTGAGCGATGCCAAATGCAGTTTTTGCGGCAAAGGGATGGTCGTGCGCAAACGTACACGTCATTGGTATCTTGATTTAGAGAAGCTCTCCCCAAAACTACGTCAGTATATCGCTTCACGCAACTTTCGTGGTAATGTGAAACTATTTGCCGGGCAAATGCTCGAAGATGGACTGCGCCCGCGCGCAATTACACGTGATTTAGAGTGGGGAATCCCTGCTCCGTTCGTTGGCGCAGAGGGGAAAGTGATCTATGTTTGGGCAGAAGCAGCGCTCGGTTATCTCTCTGCTACGATCGAACATTTTCGCAATCAGGGCGAGGAAGAACAGTGGCGGAAGTTCTGGTTCGGAGATGATGTAAAACAAGTTTATCCTCAAGCCAAGGACAATATTCCGTTCCATGCTATTATCTTTCCGGCGCAACTCATCGCCTCTGGCGAGGGGTACCATCTTCCTGATCAGATTGCGGCCAGTGAATATCTAAATTGGATCGGTGGCGAACGGTTTTCCAAAAGTGAAGGAAAAGGGATCTATGTTGATGAGGCGATCAAGCTGTTAGATCCTGAATATTGGCGTTTTTACCTCTTGTATGATCGTCCTGAAACTCATGACGTCAATTTCTCATGGGCCGAACTCGATCGGGTGATAAACGGGATATTGATCGACAACATCAGCAACCTGATCAATCGGGTGTTATCTTTTATCGAACGTAATTACGACGGAATTGTCCCCAGCGGTAAACTCGATCCAAAGGTCGCAGAGCGCTTAAAAGTAGGTATAATGGAATACGGACGCGCAATGGAAGCGGGAAGCATCGCTGCTGCTGCACGCGTCGTCGCCTCATTGGCCGTTTTCGGCAATGAGTATTTCCAACAGAAACGTCCCTGGCAAACGAATGATCCACAAGGAGTGATCGCCGGGTTTCATCTCGTTAAGGCGATCGCTGTTTTACTGCAGCCGTTTGTACCGCGGTTCTCTACAGCAATCCTCACCAGGATGGGGGCATCCCAAGGAACATGGGATGAAATCAATATTATTGCTGGAGGAAGAAAGATCTCTTCTGAGTCTTTTTTGCTCGCCAAGATCGATGTCGCTGAATTGGAAAGAAGGTATAATGAGATGAAGAATCAGGTTGGTTGAAATCATCACCGGATGACGTTAAAATTTCTACCGATAAATCAAGGTGAAACAAAGATGTATGCAATAATTGAAACATGCGGAAAACAGTATCGTGTCGAACCGGGCGCGGCATTGGTCCATGAGAAAATAGGTGGGTATGCAGCCGGGGAGACAATCGAATTCGACAAAGTTCTCCTTGTGGTCGATGGGAATGGCTCCCAGATCGGCACTCCCTACCTCACAGGCGCAAGGATAACCGGGGTAATCAGAGAGGAAGGCTTAGATGAGAAAGTAATCGTCTACAAATACAAACCGAAGAAGGGATACCGGCGCAAACGAGGCCACCGTCAACCGTACATGACTACATTGATAAAGACGATCGAAGTGGCGTAGCGTGATAAAATGCGAGTCGAGACCAGAGGAGGAATTTTGGTTGAAGTCATAGTAGAGAGAGACGAAGAGAATCGTATTTGTGGTTTCCAAGGATGCCAAATAGAGGATGGTCCGGGGATGGCTGCTCTTTATCTTGTTCGGGCTGCTGTTGCCGGCCTATCCGACTACTTGCATTTTGAGTCGAGCTTTTGCGAAGAGAACGGTGAATTCTCCTGGTTAATCGATCGCAGTGCTGCCTATTCTCATTTAAACAGGGAGATCGATGCGATTTTAGAGACCGTGCTCTGCGGGCTTAAGCTCCTTGAGCACAATTACCAGGCCGAATTTATAGTGCAAGATATGACAGCAGATGTAAGTGTCTCGTAAACGAGATATAGCAGAGAGAAGAACCATAATCTATATTGGCGCTGATTAACAGGAAGTGATTTGAATATGGCGCATAAGACAAGTAGTGGATCGACACAAAACATACATGACAGCCCAGGAAAACGACTGGGCGTGAAGCGCTTCGGCGGACAGTGGGTCAATGTGGGAACGATCATTGTTCGGCAGCGGGGTACGAAGTTCAAGCCGGGAAAGAATGTCGGCTTGGGACGCGACCACACAATTTATGCCGCTACTGCAGGTTTTGTTCGGTTTGTCGGACGGGGGAAAAAGTATGTCGATGTCCTTCCGGCTACTGATTAGACGATGAAGTTTATGATGTGGAGCACCATTGCAATCCGATGTTCATAGATGAGGCGAAGATTCATGTCAAAGCCGGCCGAGGTGGAGACGGAATCATCTGCTTTTATAATTATAGGGGCGGAGCAGCAGGGGGCAACGGCGGCAATGGCGGAGATGTAGTGATGCAAGCAACAGCGAACATCACTACGTTGTTTTCGTTTAAGAATCAACGTAAGTTTCGCGGCAAGGACGGGCAACCCGGAGGAAAGAATAAACGCCACGGTTTTAGCGGAGATGATATAGTAATTCATGTTCCTGTCGGAACAATAGTGCGTGATTCCACCACCGGTGAGATGTTGGCCGACCTTTCCCACAGTGGAGAAGAGATCCTTCTGGCGCGTGGAGGGGAAGGAGGACGGGGTAATGCCAGTTTTGTCACTTCGGTCAGACAGGCGCCGCGAATCTGCGAACGCGGGTTGCACGGCGAAAAACGATCGATAGACTTAGAGTTGAAACTCCTGGCTGACGTCGGTATAATTGGCCTTCCTAATGTCGGTAAATCGAGCTTGATCTCTTCGATTTCCGCTCGCAAAGCTAAAATAGCTTCTTATCCGTTCACAACGGTGATTCCGAATCTTGGTGTCGTAGATGTAAATGGGATCAATCAATTTGTTGCTGTTGATGTACCGGGATTGATCGAAGGAGCGCACACCGGCAAAGGATTAGGAAATAAGTTCCTCAAGCATATTGAACGGACACGAGTGTTGATCCATATAGTGGATATCGCTGCTTTGGAGGGGAGTGATCCGCTTGACGACTACATGCGAATCAACTATGAACTATCGGCGTTTGCCAGCGAGTTGGCGGACAAACCGCAGCTCGTCGTTGGGAATAAGATCGATCTCCTTGACGAGAAGAGAGTCGATGAGATCTGCGCAAGGTTTAAGCAACAGGGAATTGATCTTCTGCCGATATCGGTCGCCACAGGGGCAAAAGTGCGGGATTTGGTGAAACAGACTTATCACCTCCTCTCTACTGTGCGAAAGAGAGACGGTATCCCGGCGGTAAGGCGGCGGCGAATCTATCGTTATCAAGGAGAAGAGGCCGGCATTATAATAAGACGAGAAGAGGAGAGTTTTATTGTCGCTGGAGAGAAGGTAGAGAAATTGGTGACCAAGTTGGTGCTTGACAGCCAAGATGCACGCGACTACCTATATGAGCGACTGGAAAAGATGGGAGTTATACGGAAGCTTGCCGGCGCAGGATACAGAGACGGCGATACGCTTGTAATCGGAGAGATGGAATTTGAAACCAGGGAATCGATCTGCGATGTTACTACCTGATAGGAATATATCACCGCTCCGCAAGCGAGTCGGTCTGTTCGGAGGGACGTTCAACCCGCTGCATAACGCTCATATTGCTGTAGCAGAGAGAGCTCTTACGCAATTTGAACTTGCGAAAGTAATCTTTATTCCCAGTGGGCGTCCGCCTCACAAAGAGACTATCGAAGGAGTCATTGCTCGCTACCGGTATGAAATGGTCCGCCGTGCTCTTATCGGTCATCCGCACTTTGAAGTGTCACGAGTGGAGATCGATCGGGAAGGTCCATCTTATACGATTGACACGATTAAAAGCATGAAGGAACTGTATCCGCAAGGAGTCTGCTTTATCGTAGGGGCAGACCTCTTAAGGAAGATCGAAACATGGAAAGATCCAGAAGACCTTATTACCAGCTGTCCGTTCATCCTTGTCCCGCGAAATGGAATAAAGAAAGAGGAGTTTGAGCGTCCTCTGTTTTCTCGCGGCGAGCTCTATTTTCTTGACATAGAGGAGATGGAACTCTCCTCTTCCATGGTCAGGGACACCTATCAGGAAACAGAAAGTATTGATGGATTAGTACCAGAGACAGTTGCAGCGTATATTGAGGAGAAAGATCTCTACCGGTGAAGGAGAATCATCCTAAAGCCCAAGAGAACATCATTTGCAGATACCACTGTTTTTATAAAAACAATTCACTGATTTTAAAATAGAGAAAGGAGGAAAAACATCAGAAGGATTGAACGAGGACCGCGTATAAACTCGCAAATAAGAGCAAACAGAGTTTTAGTTATCGATGATAACGGCGTTAAACTAGGAGAGATGACATCAGAACAAGCATTAGTTATTGCAAAAGAGAAAGGTCTGGATCTGGTGGAAGTGACTACAACAGCTAATCCAGTAGTCTGTAAGATCATCGACTATGGAAAATATCGGTATCAACAAGACAAACGAAAGCGTAAACTGCAGCACAAGAGGTCACTGAAAGAGCTGCAATTCAGTATAAGGATTGGTGAGCATGATTTTAAAACCAAGCTTAACCGGATGCGCAAGTTTCTTCTTAAAGGAGATAAAGTCCGAGTGACGATATTTTTCCGCGGTCGTGAAATCGTTCATCTTAGCCGGGGGCAACAGTTGATGGAACGCATCGTAGAGCAAACGAAAGACATTGCCCAGGCAGGTACTTCTCCAAAAATAAAGGGGAAAATACTGCAGATGATTTTAGTCCCGCTGGAGGGACAAGAGAAAAGCCGGCGAAGCAAAGGGGAGAAAGATGGGAAAGAAAAAGACACATAAAGGAGCAAGCAAGCGGTTTAAGAGAACAAAGAGCGGGAAATTGATGCATAGAGTCTCCGGTTATTACCATAAATTGGTAAAAAAGACCGGGAAAGCGAAGCGACAGGCCCGACAAGACAAAAGCTTGCCTGCGGCACAGGCAAAAACGATCAAACGGATGATCGATTCATAGGAAGCATTACAGAGGACCTAAAAAGAAAGGCGCCCAGGTTTTTAGTGTGCCGTTATGGCTGGATAATTCAACAGGAGGCAAGTGGAATGCCGCGTGTAATTCGAGGAACAAAAGGAAAAGACAGACGGAAGAAAATTTTATCATTGGCTAAAGGGTATCAGGGGAAGCGAAGTACTTGCAAAAGAATTGCCAAGCAAGCAGTGATGAAAGCGCTTGTACATAGCTATGTTGATCGACGTAGACGGAAGCGCGATTTTCGGGGATTGTGGATTACGCGAATTAGCGCAGCAGCGCAGCAGAATGGCATTTCATACTCCCGCTTTATCAACGGTCTGCAGCGGTGCGGCGTGTTGCTCAACCGCAAAATGCTCGCTGATATCGCGGTGCGTGATGAACAGACTTTTGCCTGTATTGCGGAGATGGCGAAACAAGAGCGGACTGACGCGTAAGTAAAATGTATTTTGAGGATATTGTCCTTGCCTTGCATTCCTTCTGGAAGAAACGTGGTTGTATTCTCGCTCATCCGTACGATGTGGAAACCGGCGCGGGAACGTTTAACCCGGCGACCTTCTTCGGCGCACTCTCAGTCAAGCCACTGCGTGTCGCCTATGTAGAACCGAGTCGGCGACCGACAGACGGCCGTTACGGCGATAATCCGGTCAGGTTTCGTCTTCACCATCAGTACCAGGTGATCCTTAAACCAGCTCCTGCCCAGATCCAGGACCTCTATCTATCCAGCTTGGAAGAGATCGGCTTTGCCCTTACCGAGCACGACCTGAAGTTTGCAGAAGATGACTGGGAATCACCGACGCTCGCTGCATGGGGAATCGGCTGGCAGGTATGGCTTAATGGGATGGAGATCACCCAATTCACCTATTTCCAGCAGATGGGAGGAATCTCTCTCGATCCGATATCAGTGGAGTTAACTTACGGATTGGAACGGATTGCAATGTTACTGCAAGGCAAGGAAAATGCATTCGATCTCAAGTGGAATGAAGAGACCACCTACCGTGAGCTGTGGTGGGAGAAGGAACGGCAATTCTCTATTTATAACTTTGAGCATGCCTCAGTAGAGAGGATCCAAAAGATCTTCGCTATTTGCGAGGTGGAATCTCAGGAGAGCTGTGATAGAGGTCTGATCTTTCCTGCCTATGACTATGCGCTCAAATGCTCGCATCTGTTCAATCTTCTCGACTCACGAGGGGCAATCAGCGTCACAGAGCGTGAACGTTATATCATCCGCATCCGCGAGTTGACCAAACGTTGCGCTGAAGGCTATGTAGCGATGGAACTGCTAACTAACTATACTTGACTAACTACCCAAAATATGCTATACTTTTGCATATGACTAAGGTATATGGGATTGGTAAGTTTGCAGAGAAGGTTGGAAAATCTCCATCGACACTTCGGCGGTGGGATAAAGATGGGACATTCCCGGCTAAACGTACTCCAGGTGGACATCGGTATTATACCGAAGAAGATGTGTACAGAGCATTGGGGTGGGAGATACCTGAGGTAGAACGCAAGACGATTGTTTATTGTCGAGTATCAGCCAAAAGCCAGGCCGACGACCTTCGTTCCCAGGTTGAAGCAATGCGCCAGTTCTGTCTGGGAGCAGGAATCGCTGTGGATGAGTGGATCGAGGAGTTTGGGGGCGGATTGAACTTTAAGCGCAAGAAATTTCTTTCGCTGATCGAGAGAATCGAGCAAAATGAAATAAAACGATTGATTGTTGCCCATAAGGACCGCTGGACCAGATTCGGGTTTAGGTTTTTCATGTGGTTTGCGGAACGACATAGATGTGAGTTCACAGTTGTCAACCAGGAACAACTTTCACCACAACGCGAGATGGTCGAAGATTTGATGGCTATCATCCACACTTTCTC
>DOHL01000130.1:0-1517 GCA_003535305.1 Candidatus Acetothermia bacterium | reverse complement strand
ATCATCCACACTTTCTCCTGGCGATTGTCCGGCTTGAGAAGCTATAAGAAGAAGATCAAAGAAGCGGTTGAAAAAGATGGCTAAAGTCACCCGCATAGCGTACTCTAAGAACCTGACCCATAGCAAGTACGAGTTAGAAGATATAGCCAGCCGTCTGGGCAAGCTGCGCACAGAAATATGGCAGCGTTACGGCTCTATTTCGGGTGTGGGGTTGACATCTCGCCAGATTCGGAACCGGTGGCTTGCCGCGAAACAGGAGTTTGACGTGCCAGCTCGCTTGTGGAAAGCAACGCTTAGGGATACCATTGGGGACATTGCGGCATATCGTGAAGCCGCCCAAGTCAAAGTGCGTAAAGCTATCCAGCGCCGGACCGACGATAAAGAACAGCGCAAGCGACTCTATACATTACTAAAGTACGACCGCTGGCTCGAGGATAGCTATCTCCGGCGCATGATGCGGAAGTACTGTAAGCACGGACATAGCCGGGTCGAGAACCAGATTATTCTCGACACGAACAGTTGTACCACTTTTGAGCACCGCGAGCAGGGATGGCTCAAGACCCAAAGCCTTAAACGCAATAAACGCATAGCGATTCCCCTGAATACCAAAGCACTACCCACAGGAACTCTCCGTCTTATTCTTCGCAGCGGCAAAGTTGAAGTCCACTATGCTGTTAAGGAGACGATGGTGTGCAGCACGGCGCCGTGTGGGGACGCGGTAGTCGGTATCGACAAAGGTTATACCGAAGCATTCGTGGATTCTGATGGCAAGCGCCACGGTGATGGTCTGGGTGAAATCCTCAGTCAGGAATCAGATTATGGCAAAGTCAAGTACCAACGGCGTAACAGACTAAGGGCTATTGCAGAAGCCAAGCCACACAAACGTAAGAACATAGAACAAGATAACCTTGGTTACAAGAAGTTGAACAAACGTCGGCAAGAGCATAAAAGATGGGTGCGTGATCTGGTATTTAAGGCCGTGCATTCCGTAGTCGATAAGGCTGCGGTCATCGTATGTGAGGACTTGACCTCGCCGATAAGTGGTAGCTTGCATGGTAAGGATCAGAAGCGCCGATTGTCAGGTTGGGTTAAGGGACTATTGGCCGAAGCCATAGAAAGTATATCTCGCAGACGCGGTGTGTCTGTCGTGTTGGTGAACGGCGCCTACACTTCGCAAATGGATTCGCGGTACGATATTCTGCTGGGGAAGCGTAGCGGGGACTCATTTCACTGTTTCGATGGGGAAGTGATAGACGCCGACATCAATGCCGCGCGAAACATTCTAGCAAGGGCGGACAACTCTGAGATACAGTTGTACACGCCTTACCGCAAGGTAAAATCAGTCTTGCTAGAACGGACTGAGCGTAAGAAGAACGAGTTGGGACTGCTCAACTCAGACTCCAGTTACACGCCACCCCCAACTTCCCTGCCTGTGCCTGCCAACGGCAGACAGGAAGGTGGACATCAACGGAGAGCGAAGTACTGGATAACTTTGACTAAGTTGGAAGGAACAGGAA
>DOHL01000048.1:2161-10401 GCA_003535305.1 Candidatus Acetothermia bacterium | reverse complement strand
TTCTCTATTCTCTGTTCTGTGTCTATCAATGTCAATCCGTGGTTCTAGGCCTGCTCTGCACAATTACTGTGCAGGGCCTGCCACATTTCAGCCAGTATGGGTTTACTGAATGCTTACAACCGACATCTCTTCGCTTGCCATTACCGGATTAGCCGGTGAGAATAATGTTTGCTGGTTCCTCTCTCTTTCTATTCATAAATTTACAAATTTTCTCTGTGAGCGCAGTTTTCTCCGTGGTAAATTTGGCGTACCACCTTGACAACACGCTGCAAATCGGTTATAGATAACCTATTCATGGGGCCTTAGCTCAGTTGGGAGAGCGCTTGCATGGCATGCAAGAGGTCAGGGGTTCAAGTCCCCTAGGCTCCAAAAGATCGAGTTTATTGAAAAGAAATGAAACTACAGATGGCACGGAGAAGAAGGTTTTAGGTTGTTGCAAAGCAAGGCCGGAGACCCAAGAAGTTCGTAGTATATGGTCGAGGATAGTGGTTAAAAGGATAACTAAAGACCTCTGACCTATAATATGAATTCAACAAACCCGATTAAGCCAACGACAAATAGCCAGTTACAACTCCACCCATGAAAATAACGCAGTTGCTGTCCCTCCCCAGAGATCTGAAATTGATTCTTTGGGGCAACTTCTTATGGAGCCTGGGAGCGATGAGTTTCCAGTTCATCTGGCCGATCTTTATTCGCGATCTGGGCGGAGGAGCGCGCGAAATCGGGATCATCTCGTCGATCATGTTCTTGACGATCGCCCTCTCCATAATCCCCGGCGGGATTCTTGCTGATCGGTACGATCGGAAAAAGCTGATTCTCATCACCTGGATAATCGCCGCACCAGCGCCATTGATTTACATCTTTGCCGATACATGGTACCATCTGATTCCAGGTGCGATACTTTACTGCATCTTTATCGGTTGGCCTGCATTGGAGGCTTACATTGCGCAAGCAGCGCGCCGCGGAGAGGCGACACGCGCCTTTACGCTTACCTATGCCGGTTTTGCTGCTGGTGTCGTTCTTGGCCCTCTTATCGGATCAGCGATTTTGCAAAGATTCCCCATCGATTATCTCTTTGTATTTGCGTTTATTCTCTTCTGCGCCTCAATTATTGTCTTTTTCTTTATAGCGCCGCAACGATCATTACCAGATAAAGAGGACGAACAGAAGCTATCATTTAAAACTCTACGGTGGCAGGAGATGCGTCGCCTTGTGCGTACACGTAAACTGTTGTTGCTGATCATCTTTCTCTGCTTAACGGCGTTTGCCATCTCTATTTCCCGGCCATTTATCGCTCCGTTCCTTCAAGACAGATTTACTCTTCACGAAGCTGTGTTACTGCGTATCGGAGCGATAATCGGCGCCGGCGAGCTCATCCTTGCCGTCCTTTTAGGGTGGATCGGCGATCACTGGCAGGTTTGGCGAGCTCTCACCTGGGGATTAATTTTCGTCGGTATCGCTGCGTTGAGTCTTATCTTTACTCCGCTGCTCTTCGGTGCCTTTTTAGCGGTATTCTTGTTCGGAGCTGATCGGATTTCCGGAACATTGCATCGACCGGTAATCTATCCCCTTCTTCCGACCAAGATCGCTGGAATGGGATTTGCACTATATCTCTTCTTTGCCAGCCTTGCGCAAAGTATCGGACCGCTCGTCGGCGGTTTTCTTTACAACATCTCACCCCGCGTCCCGTTTATTCTCACCGGCGTGCTGTCGCTCTTCGCTGCATTCGTTATTATAGTGAAGCGAGATAGTTGATCGGTTGATCAAGAACGTAGTCTGTATGCCCGGTGCGGGAACACGGAGAAAATTGCTGCTAATAGACAGACAATTGGACTTGACTTGCGAAATAAAATAGTGCGTGCTTTATGCAATGCAGCGGAAGCAACAAGAGACACAACTTGACATTCAAGCTGAGATTTACGCCTGTGTGAGCAAACGAGATATTGGGCGTATCCAGAGCCCGCTGGACAGCCTGGCAGCTCAAGAAAAAGGCAAAACTGACGAGGGGCGCTGGCGGCCAAAGGAAGGGATTCGCGAAGTAGTTCGTCTAACATGCTAAAACGGATGTATCTGCGAACCTTGGGGTGCGTGAATGCACGAGTTAACAACATGGCGGTATAGAAAAGATGGTGTAGATGAATGAAACGGTTTATAGATATCCACAATCGGCAGATTCGATTAACAGATGAAAGGCAAGAGCATATCGAGACGGACCATCCAGAAATGTTCGGACAAGTTAATAAAATACAGGAAGTTTTATCAGATCCTGATATAATTGTCAGATCAAAAACAGATCCTGATGTTGAGCTATTTTATCGACATTACGACATCACGCCTGTTACTGAGAAGTATTTATGTGTTGTAGTTAAAATATTAGTTGAGGATGCGTTCATTATAACTGCATATTTTACAGATACGATAAAGAGAGGAGAGGTGTTATGGGAAAGGAAATAAAAATTTGGTATGATGGAGAAGGGGATTATCTCGAGGTTCTTTTTGAGCGGAAAAAAGGATACTTCAGGGAAACAGAAAATGATGCAGTAATGGAAAAGGTGGATGAGGAAGGAAATATCATCGGTTTCTCCGTTCTAAAAGTGAGTGCATTGAAAGAGAAGCCCCTTTCAATAGCTCTTAAAAGCCACGTCGCCTAACACGGGCTATACGGCTCACTTCTTCTTTCATGGTTATTTATGGTTTTAATTGGATTGCTTTCGCACTTATGATTATCGTTGGAGTTTGCATGATGTTATCTGCAATGCTAACTATAGTGATTAAGGAAGATGTTATCGAGATTCGCTTCGGACCGGCGGGAATTATCCGAAAGAAATTTCTTTTGAGAGAGATTGAATCGTGCCGGATCGTTAAAAACCCCTGGTACTATGGCTGAGGAATTGGCTGGACCCCTCATGGATGGCTCTATAATGTTTCAGGCTTTTATGCCGTTGAGATTAGAATGAGGACGGGTAAAAAGTATCGACTTGGCACTGACATGCCGAACGACCTTGAGAAAGCCATTCGGGAATCTATTGAGAGAAGGGCAAAGTGACGGCGTATAACACGGCCCTCACGGCTTCGCCCAAATCCGCCGTTTCTTCTGGGCGAGAGGAAAGCTGCAAGAGACTGCACGAGGTTAACGAGGATCGACTTACTGTCGGACGACGCGGTGAACTTCGTGAGTGCCGGAAACGTTAGGCGTCATTGCGAGCCGATTCACAACAAACCAGGGAGCACAATCACAGTGATAAAAACGATCGCAGACTTTGTATCCGACAACACGGAAGCCGGCGTCGGTCTTGCCTTACAAGATGATAAGGAACGCTATCTATTCTTTCTTGCAGGCACACGACATTCTTGCCCGCCGGGAGAACTGTTCTACGCTGGCATTGGCGGCCACCGAGAAGAAGGCGAGGATTGGCTGACATGCGCATATCGTGAAGCGAATGAGGAAATCGGTACGGACATCGAAATCCTGTCCGCTCCTATCACTTGGTATATTCCCCAGCATGATTCAATTCAGCAGCTTGAGGTGATTGACCAGCCTCGCCCTCTTGCATTCTATGAGATGATTCATCCGCCGGGTACTCCACGAGCGGATAAACCATATTGCATCGTAATATTTAAGGCGCGATTGTGTGGCTTACCCAAAGACTTGCCGCAGGATGAGCTTCAAGGCGTCATCGCATTAACAGCGGAACAGGTGATTCGGGGGCCGGAGCGAAAACCTGCGCTAGCTCAATTGATAGATGAAGGCGCCTCGCTAGTCGCTGGTGGAGAGACGGTGAATGGGCATGTCCGCCTTTATCCCATTGGAACCGCGATGGCTTTGGCACACGTGCTGCGCTATGCAACGGATAGTATCCATAAGGTCTGTGGCATGGAGAAACCGCCCGCAACGAACGCCTAACACGCCGTTGGCGGCTTCGCCCAAACCCGTTGCTTGTGCTGGGCAAAGGTTGCTTGTCCATGACGCATCGTAGTGCGTGCGTGGTGGTTTGCCAACGAGAGCGCGGCGGACTTCACAAACACCGAAAACATTAGCAGAAATGCCACATTTAAGCAATAGTGAGATAACATGGAAATCCTAGAAGGTAATGAAAAACACATTGATGCATGCCTCTCAATTGCCAAAGAGCTACGACAATATTTTACTGAAGCAAGCATTGCGACAATGAGTAAAGACCTGCGAAACCATGTGCTATATATTGCAATGGGATTAAACAAAGTCAGAGGATTTATGACAATACAACGCAAGAACGGCCAAGTTGCTGAAATATCATGGATGGCAGTGAAACTAAATTACTAGCATCAGGAAATCGGTTCCGCTCTGATTGACCATATTACCAATGATTTACTCTCTCAAGGAATTAGGTTGCTGGCAGTCAAAACACTTTCCGATAGTGTTGAGTATCCCCCTTACGAGATTCCTCGCTTCAGGGAACAGAGAGAATGACCCCGGTGATCACCAGTCGATCCTAAAACCAATTGTTATCTGATGGAGTGATTCTCTGATTTGCAGGCCGGTTCTGACGGTATATCCCGGATGTATCTTTACTGCCAGATCAGCGTCGATCCTTGTTACACCGAAGAGACCGGGAAGATGGACTCCCCACAATGCCTTGGTGGTGGAAGTAAAAGGCATAGCCTTGTAGCGCAGTTCAACCATCTGCCAGTAGGGAAGTGCGGCTGTCCGCGCCCATACCAGGTGGGGCGAATCAGTAGGGCGGCTGTCCCACGCATAGCGAACTCTGATTGCATCTAACGTCGTTACCAACCGCAACCCTTCAATTCGAACTCCGACAATAGTGATATCTTCCTCTATCAGCGACAGATAAGGCTCAAAGCAGATCGCCGGCGTGAGAACGAGCTTGGGAATAACTTCGACTCTCTTCTCATCGATCATATATGTAACATCGGCATCGACGACCAAGCTGAGAAATCCGAGAGGGATATCCTTGACGCTGACAGAGATTTTTTCCCATTTGGGCGCCTGGATACGGAGACCGAGCGTAATCTGTTGTAAGTCGATCAACGGCAGAATGAGAACGAAATCTGCGCCAGTGAAGCCAAGCTCATGCACTCGTCTTACAGTGCTCCACCGCGGTACACCGCCGATTCTCCTGGACAGAACAAGGTTGAATGCCGCGATGCCGGTGAACTGAAAATCGCCTGCCGTAGCGCGCCCGATGACAGCGAACCCCGATCCCCGCCTTGTCAGCAGGAACCTGGCGCGTAATTCGGTGTCGCTGGTGGCTTTCAGCTCCGCTGCGGTACGCAGAAAGGAAAAAGCAGGCCGTCGCGGATCGAAGCGGAGATGATTTGTCAGCTTGATCGGCCCAAGATTACTGTTAGCGCGGAACTCCAACCGATCCCAAATATTGTTTCTGATCCTAATATCGGCTCTGAGCAGCCAGTTGTCAAAACCGTAATCGATGCGCATGCGCCCTGCAAAGACAATATTCGACATATCAGGTTTGATGGTAATTGTGCCGTCACAAAATCCTGTGAAAGGTGCGGCAGCTACAAAGAGACCGCCGATAAAGCCGAGAATTATGATGGAGAGAAGACCTATTTTCATTTTCGCACCTTCCTGTTCATGTGTGGCGTAATTGCTTGCGCGCGCGATTACTATAATTATCTTCGCTATTAAGATGGGCACATGGTAGAAATCTTGCACCAGCTTATACGCTAATTTGCGCTAAGTCAAGGACCGGTTCCGGCAAGCTCGCCTTGTAATTAATATAAGTTCATAGCGCGCGGTATTCCAGCGCCTGCCCTACACAATGACTGTGCAGGGCAGGCGCAGACAGGCCGAATGTCTCCTTTGTTCATTTAATAATGAACCGATAGAATCCTATCTGACAGACGCAGAAGCAGAATTTTTCATGTTGAACCGATACGGTATTTAGCTATAATGCGATGAGTATAAAAAACTGTTGTTATACGTAATTGTAAAATAGAGGAGAATAAATTTGACTTTCGTGCTTTATAATTTTCCATTTTTATTGAGGTTTGCGAAAGAACGTAATAGTCTATGATAATGTATTTGCAGCGCTTTGCGGGATTTTATAAATGGATAAAAGCAACTTCGCAAACAGGCAAACCGTTCTCTGTAGCGCACAAGGTGATCAATGGGAAAGGTTGACGTCCAACTGGTTAAGGATAAGGTCGATATTATCGGCTTAATGTCGCGTTATCTCTCGTTGACAGAAAGCGGTGAGGGGTATAAGGGGCGCTGTCCGTTCCATCAAGATAAGACGCCTTCGCTCGTTGTCAGTCCGCAAAAAGGGTTATGGCATTGTTTCGGCTGTGGTGAAGGCGGAGATATTTTCGCTTTTCTGATGAAGATTGAACGGATCAGCTTCTCTGAGGCGTTGGCAAGACTGGCGCAGGAAGCAGGGATAACATTATTTACCCCTACAGGCGAGAGAGCCAAACTCCTGGAGGCAAATCAGGCTGCAGAGTGTTTTTTCACTGCTAATCTTCTTTCTCCTGCTGGTCAGGAAGCACGGAAGTATTTGCTCAATCGCGATTATCAACAAGAAAGCTGGCAACGATTCGCCATCGGTTATGCGCTACCAGGCTGGGATTCGCTCAAGTCAAAATTAACATCACATTATACGTTAAAGACACTTGTCGCTCTTGGTCTTATTGTGCAAACGAAAGATGGACATACTTATGATCGTTTTCGTCATCGATTGATTTTTCCTATCCACGATGTGGACGGAAAAACGATCGGTTTTGCCGGCCGTGCTTTGGCGGAAAATGACGCCGAACCAAAGTACATCAATACGCCGAAGACAGCTCTGTTCGATAAAGGACAGCATCTGTACGGTCTCACTTGGGCGCGGAAGGGGTTGACAAAGAATGAACCGCTGATTCTTGTGGAAGGACATACTGATGTAATTTCGCTTCATATTCGGGGAATACCTACTGCTGTAGGGTCGATGGGAACAGCGCTTACTCAGAGCCAAGCCGACCTTATCGCTCGCTTTACTGATACGGTAATCATTGCTTATGATCAAGATGCAGCGGGAAGCGCGGCCAGTTTGCGCGGGATGCAGATATTGCGCAATCGCGGGTTGGGAGTACGTATCGCATCTCTTCCTCCTGGAAAAGATCCGGATACTCTTATTACCAGCAGCGGGCGAGAGCAGTTTCAGGCGATCATTGATCGTGCATTACCGTTCCATCTATTCTATGTGCACGCGATCAGCGCTCGTTTCGATTTATCCACTGTAGAAGGAAAAGAGAAGGCATTGGAAGAAGTACGCCCGTTTTATCGCGGGATAAACTCATTACCTTTACGCGAAGAGATCACCTCTTCTTTGGCTAACCTATTGCACATACCGCGTGATGCATTGCGCGCTGATCTGGAAAGAGGGAGCAGGCGCAGACCAGTAAAAGTTGAAGAGAAGAAAGAGCGTGAGTGGGGCCCGCAAGAGATTCTCATTGCACTGCTGTTGCAAGGGGAGGTCACTTGGAAGAAAATACATGACAGAGCAATTGAATTAGAGCCACAGCAAGAAGAGATTTCTCACTGTCTTATCGGGCCGAAGAATTTCTCTTCCTGCTATCACCAGCTTATAGAAGCGTGCATTACTGTTGGAGAGACTGATCGCCGATTGGATCTGACGGCCCTTCTTCTGAAACTGGATGAAGAATCGTCGCGTATCGCCAGTCATTTAGCTCTTACGGCTGTTAAATTCGATGATGTGGATAAAGCACTAACAGACGCCTTGGTGGGATTGATCCATCTGCCGACGATCGAAGGGCGACTCATGGCATTAAAAGAGACAATCGCTGCAAAAGAGAAGAGAGGAGAGAAGACAGGGTTGGTATCATTACAGCGGGAATATCACTCGTTGAGCAAACAGAGAACAAGATATCAATCGCGAAAATGTATGTAATTACAGATGGCGATACGGCTATTGGAACGAAAATATGAGATTGTGGATTCTTTTAGCAGAATGGTAAAAGATTACAGGGGAGGGGGGAATGAACAGTGACGAAGAAAAGACCGGCGCACAGAAGCTGGAGACAGGTAATACTGATACCGGCCGCGTTTCAGCAACCGATAGCATTGGCTCTACCAAAAGAGAAAATAAGAGAGAAGAGAGCAAGCCCGCGGCAGAGAAGGCAATCGGTTCGCTCCGATTGACGCAGGACAAAGCGATAATTCCATCCGGCCATCCCAATTCGATCAGAAGCTACTTAGCAGAGATAAGCAGAATTTCCCTCCT
>DOHL01000048.1:0-1755 GCA_003535305.1 Candidatus Acetothermia bacterium | reverse complement strand
GAACAGAGACTAAGCGAAGCAAAAGAGAATGGCGGGTTCGCTTTATCGCAACAAGAGGTGAAAGTTCTGCAAGGTATTGTCAAACAGAGCGAAAAAGCGCGGAGCAAGCTGATTATCTCCAATTTACGTCTCGTTGTGCATATTGCGAAATGGTATCGCAATCGCGGGCTTTCATTCCTCGACCTGATTCAGGAAGGGAATCTGGGCCTGATGAAAGCGGTAGAGAAATTCGATCACACCCTGGGATTTAAGTTTTCCACCTATGCTACGTGGTGGATCCGACAGGCGATAACACGGGCGATCGCTGACCACTCACGTACGATCCGCGTTCCCATGCCGATGCTCGAAGCAGCACGTGATCTCAAACGGATCAAACAGGAGTACTTACAAGAACATGGCACTCCTCCCTCGTTGGAGATGCTCTCGCAGTTGACAGAGATGCCGATTATGAAAATAAAGAAAGTGGAGAACGTATTTGAGTATACAACATCGCTGGAACGCCCACTCAGCGATGACGGTGAAGAGACGATCAGCGATTTGATCGCCGATGAGTCCTCTCTCTCTCCGACAAAAGAGACATTCCGCGTCTTCTTGGCGGAAGAACTCGACCGCGCCCTCGACCATCTTGATGAACGCGAGAAGATGATCCTTAAACTCCGTTACGGGTTGGAAGATGGCCATCCGCGAACGCTCAAAGACGTGTCGAACGTATTCAACCTAACGCGTGAGCGAGTGCGGCAGATCGAGATCCGCGCGATTGAGAAGCTTAAACATCCTGCCCGCAAAGAAGATCTCCAACAATTCCGTGATTTACTGGCACGTGAGGAGTAACGATGGAGCAGGTGGTGGTAATTTGCGGCCCCACCGGTGTCGGCAAGAGTGAAATTGGCGTAACGCTGGCAGAGCTGATGGATGGAGAGGTGATCTCCGCTGATTCGCGTTCTTTCTTTCGTGGTCTCGATATCGGTACTGACAAACCATCGCCGGATTTGGTAAGGCGAATTCCACATCATTTAATCGATATTATTGAGTTCGATCAACCCTATAATGCGATGCGCTTTCGCTGTGATGTAACTCGATTGATCAAGGAGATACGCAGTCGCGGGAGGGTACCGCTTATCGTCGGAGGAGGGACCCTATATTTACGGGCGATCTTACAGGGAATTTTTCAAGGACCGCCCGCTGACACCGCGTTCCGACAACGACTGAGTAACAGCCGTCTTGTAGACCTGTATGCTCAGCTAAAAACGGTTGATCCTATCGCTGCTGCGCGGATTCATCCGCACGACCGCCATCGCGTAACCCGCGCGTTGGAGGTGTATCATCAGGCAGGAAGGCCGATCAGTGAGTTACAGCAGGAGGCATCGCCGTTACCGTACGATTTTTATCCAATTGGGCTGACGATGGAAAAAGAACTACATCGATGCCGACTCAATGAGCGGGTCGATCGAATGCTCGATCGTGGGCTGCTTGCTGAGGCGATCTTGCTCAAAGAGAGAGGGATTATGCCCTATATGCAGACCTATCGCACAATCGGCTATGAAGAGTTGTTCGCCCACATAGAGGGGAAGATCTCTTTTGCTGATGCGCTCGCTGCGATAAAGCGCAATACGATCCGCCTTGCCCGGCGGCAATTGGCCTGGTTTCACCGCGAAACAGCGTTGTGGATAGATGTGACAGGAAGATCGGCATTGGAAATAGCATTGGAAATCAAGCGGAAAATTACCGATGAACCCAGATTATGCATTAACCGCA
>DOHL01000051.1 GCA_003535305.1 Candidatus Acetothermia bacterium | reverse complement strand
TGAAGACTCTACCCTTTGCGTACTGCACTTTGAAATCCCTATGCCTCAACTATGAGCCTCCAACCGTGAACCTTGAACCGCGAACCCCTGGGCCTGCGGCCGGGGGCAGGCCTCGTTCCTCGCTCCTTGAACCTCGTTCCTCGCTCCTCGTACCTTGCTCCGAAACTCTTAACCGAAAACCCACAGGTTGATTTAACTCATATTTACTGTTACACTGTTGTTGTGAGGTGTTATATGCTGGAAGATATATTAATGAAGTTACACGATCATATGAAGCGTAGTATCAGCACTCTCAAGGAGAGTCTGACGAAAATTCAGACCGGACGGGCCAATCCCATGATGGTCGAGGATATAATCGTTGATTATTATGGAACCTCTGTTCCACTGCGCGAGTTGGGGAATATCACAACGCCTGATCCGAACTTGTTGGCTATTCATCCTTATGATAAGACACAGATAGCTGCGATGGAAAAGGCGATCCTTGCTGCTGACCTCGGCTTAAATCCGGCTAATGATGGAATGATTATTCGGATAAAGATCCCCAGGCTCTCTGAGCAACGCCGTGATGATCTTGCCAAGATCATCAAGAAACGAGGGGAAGAGACAAAGGTGGCTCTACGTAATATCCGTCGCGAAGCGAATGAAAAGCTCAATGCGTTGAAAAAAGATAAACAGATATCAGAAGATGATTACCATCGGTATCGCGAGCAGGTCGACAAGGATATCCACTCTTATTCAGAACAGATCGACAAGATAGTCGATCAAAAACAAGAACAACTACGCACAATCTAAATTGAAACCGGTAAAACCTTCTACTCCAGAACGTAGAGATCAGAAATTTGTTGATTTCTTCTGTTTAAGGGAGCTGAGTCTCGTTCTTTTTCTTGCGATAGCCGCGGTGGCTCTCTTCGGCACAAGAGCACATTTGTTCGGCTTTCTCTATGGAGTCGTTCTTTTTCTTATCAATGGTCTTTTCCTGTTGGAGACGGGAAAGTTGATCAGTCAAAACCGATCGCGGCAAGTAGCGAGCAAAATTGCTGTGATTGGATTTATCGGCCGGTATTTATTTTTGGCGGTAATGCTCGTTGCGGCAGCCTATCTATCGCCAGTCGACCTGCTGGCGGCATGCGCCGGGCTGCTCTTTGCGCAATCAATTTTCTACCTATCGCTGATCATCGGCAAAGGAAAAGGAGGGAATGGATGCTCGAACCGTTAGGCGAAAAACTTATTCTCACCCTCTATATCGGAGGGGTCAGATTCAGTTTCGATGTTATTGCGACGATCATGCTATGGCTCGTCATCCTCGTTACTGTTGCTCTCGCTTTGGTTCTGCGGCGTGGATTAAGTCAGAAGGTCGAAGAGAAACCGACGCGCATTCAGGCCGCCTTGGAAGCGCTGATCGATCTTATCGAAAGTCAACTTACAGCTGGTTTCGCATCCGCACGCCTGGCAAGGAGGCTCTTTCCATTCATCGCGACGCTCTTTCTCTTTCTGCTCCTTTCCAACTGGCTGTCAATCATCCCGTTATTCTTTTCGCCGACGGCCAACTTCAACATAACGTTGGGGTTAGCGTTATTGGTCTTTGTTCTCTCCCACTGGTTCGCAATACGGATCAAAGGGCCGAAACAGTACTTCAAAGGATTCATCGAACCGTATCCATTCCTCTTACCGATCAATATCATCGGCGAGTTGGCTAAACCGCTTTCACACTCGTTCCGTCTATTCGGTAATATCTTCGGGGGAATCGCCTTAGTTTATATTGTATCCAACCTTATCCCAGTCTTTATGCCGTTGCTTCTCAACTTTTTTTTCGGATTATTTGTCGGATTGATACAGGCATTTGTTTTCACCCTTCTCGCCGTTGCTTATATCAATATTGCGGTGGAAGGATAGATCGATCAGAAGGAGGTAGTTAATGTCACAAGAGGTACAACAAGTGGTAACCACGATTTCCGGCGCTGATCTGATATCAGTAGCCAAATACCTCGCTGCTGGGATATGTATGGGGATCGGAGCGATCGGACCGGCAATCGGCCAAGGGCTCGCCGCTGCACATGCGCTGGACGGGATTGCCCGTCAACCGGAGATGGCAGGGGTGTTGACGCGGACGATGATTCTCGGACAGGCGATCGCTGAGACAACAGGAATCTATTCGCTCGTTGTGGCGATTATTCTCTTGTTCGTAGTGTAAAGGGAGTATGTGATGGATTTTGAATGGGGAAGGATCGTCCGCGATCTGAACTGGACATTGGTCTCCGGCGTAATCCATTTTCTTATCCTTGTCTGGTTGTTGAAGAGGCTGCTCTTTAAACCGGCTCTGGAGTATTTAGATCAACGTCGGGAGAAGATCGCCGGTCGGATGGAGGCAGCGAGAATCGATCAAGAACGAGCAGTCCAGCTTGTCTGGCGGCGAGAGAAAGAACTACAAGAAGCACAGGCGCGCGCGCGGCGGATGGATGAGGAAGCCGGCAATCGTGCAGAAGAGATCATTACTCAAGCAAAGGAACAGGCAAAGATCGAGGCGGCGCAGATAATCACTGACGCGCAAATCGTCTCAGAACGCGAACAGGAGCTTATGCGCGCCGATCTGCGTCATGCTTATGCAGAGATAGTCGTTAGCGGCGCTGCACAGGTGCTGGAACGGGAGATCAACATCGATGATCATCGGCAACTGATCGATAAACTGTTGGCAAGCATCGAAGAAGAGCCGATGAGAATGGCACAATGAAGTCAAAAGAGATCGCTACTACCTATGCCGGAGCCCTTTATGCCTTGGGCAGAGAAGAGGAGATGCTCGACGAGCTGGAAGCTGATTACCGCATGGTAGTGACGATTATGGAAGAGCATCCTGATCTATTGCGCCTCTTTATTCACCCGCTTATCTCTGACCAAGCCAAAGACGAAGTCATAAAGAAGATCTTTCCCCGATTACCTGAATATTTGATGAACTTTTTGGCGTTATTGGTACGCAGAAACCGCGAGGAGTATCTCGCGTTGATCTACGATGAGTTAATCAAAATACGTGCCGAGCAAGAGGGAATCAGTTATGTGACCATCCGCAGCCCGCGACTGCTATCGCAGAAAGAGCAACAGCACATCGAGAATTGCATGGCAAAGGTTATCAGACGCGCCGTTATTTCGAAAGTGGTGATCGAACCCTCCCTGCTTGGCGGAGTGAAGATAGAGCATGAAGGAAGAGTGATCGATGGTTCATTACAAAGGCGGCTGCAACAGCTTGGATATTCAATCAGCAATAGCCAGCGAGGAGGATAGTTAAATTTGGCTCAACGGGTAAGAAAAGATGAAATAAGCGCAATCATCAAAGAGCAAATCAAGAGATTTCGCCATGAATTGACATTGGACGAAGTGGGAGTGGTCGTCGAAGTAGGAGACGGTATCGCTCGTGTTTTCGGATTAGAACGAGCGGTCTCATCTGAAATAGTAAATTTCCCGGGTGATATTCCCGGATTGATCGTCAACCTGGAAGAGGATAGTGTCGGTATCGCCCTGTTCGGAGATGAAGAGTCGATCAAAGAAGGCGATGAGGTTCGCCGCAGCGGGTTAGTGCTGGAAGTGCCTGTCGGAGAGGCGCTGCTCGGCCGGATCGTTGATCCTCTCGGTCAACCACGTGACGGGAAAGGGGAGATCACTACCTCTACTATACGCCGCGTAGAGGTGAAGGCGCCGAGCGTTGTGCAGCGAGTTCCTGTTGATACACCCCTGCAAACCGGATTGAAATCGATCGATGCGATCACTCCGATCGGGCGCGGGCAGCGGGAACTGATCATCGGCGATCGACGGACAGGGAAAACAGCACTGGCGATCGACACGATCATAAATCAGAAAAATGAAGAAGTCTATTGCATTTATGTGGCGATCGGACAAAAGACATCGACCGTTGCCCGCGTTGCCAATACTCTTCAGCGCTACGGAGCGATGGAATATACAACCGTAGTAACGGCCGAGGCACAAGATCCGACACCGTTGCAATATCTTGCCCCATACGCCGGCTGTGCCATAGCGGAGCACTTCATGTATTCGGGGAAAGATGCCCTAATTGTATACGATGATCTATCAAAACATGCGGTAGCTTATCGAGAAATTGCGTTATTGCTCCGCCGTCCGCCTGGCCGGGAAGCTTATCCAGGCGATATATTCTATGCCCATTCGCGACTGTTAGAGCGGGCAGCCCGCCTCGCCCCTGAGCACGGCGGTGGATCACTGACCGCTTTTCCGATCATCGAGACAAAGGCCGGTGATATCACCTCATACATTCCAACGAATATTATCTCCATCACTGATGGGCAGATCTATCTGGAAACGGATCTATTCAACCAGGGATTCCGTCCGGCGATCAACGTCGGTCTCTCTGTCTCCCGTGTCGGCGGGGCGGCACAGACAGCAGCGATGAAACAGGTTGCCGGTAAACTGCGGCTGGAATTATCCCAATACCGTGATTTAGAGGCATTCGCTGAGTTCGCCACTGATCTTGACGCCCAATCACGCGCACAACTGGCACGCGGCGAACGGTTGATGGCGATATTGACTCAGGATCAATACCGACCGATGCCGATCGAAGAGCAGGTCGTCTTACTCTATGCTGCTGTGAATAACCACCTTGATGTGATTACGGTCGATGCAATCAGGCGGTTTTCTGTTGAATTTCTCCGCTTCCTCCATGCAGAACACGAAGGTATCTTTGCCTTGCTGCGCAAAACACAGGCGTTCAACACCGAGGTAGAGACGCTGATCAAGGGCGCGCTCGCTGCGTTCAAAGAGATCTTCGGGGGATAACGTGGCAGAGCATATCCGGGAGATCAAGCGGCGGATCAACAATATCTCCAATATCAGGCAGATCACCAAAGCGATGCATGCGATTGCAATGACAAAAGCAACGCGCATCAAGAAACAGTTGACAGCAGAACGACCGTATGCAGAAGCGCTCGACAGCGCTCTCGCCGCAATTTTGGCAGAAGCGAGCCACGCTGAACTGAGCCATCCGCTGCTGAATTCCAACCCAGCAACAGAAACAGCGATCCTTATCTTAAATGCTGATCGGGGCCTGTGCGGTCGGTTTAAAGGAACGATCAATCGCGCCGGTTATGATCTACTGCTAAAGCAAAACGGCAAGGGAAGAATCATCGCCGGCGGAGAGAAAGCACGTTCTTTCTTCACTGGAAAAGTGGATGAATTACTTAAAGTGTATTCCCATCTCTATGAAGAGCCGACAAGAGCAGCCGCGAAACAGATCGCCAAAGATCTGCTCTCTCTGTACCAGAGCGGTAAAGTAGAGAAAATCTATGTCGTCTACATGCGTTTTTTCTCCGAATTGATCCAACGCGTGACAGTCGAACGAATACTTCCGATAAGACCATCAGAAGAGCTATCGCCCACCGACGCGCTGGTAGAACCGGATCACGGCGGGATCCTAAATTACTTTTTGCCGACTTATATAACGGGAAAGATCTTTCACTACCTGTTGGAGACAAAGATGTGCGAACATACAATCCGGCGGCAAGCGATGAAAGCGGCTACTGACAATGCTGATGATTTGATCAAAAGCTTGACTCTTACCTATAATAAGGCACGACAACAAGCGATAACACGAGCAATAGCCGAGATAATCGCAGGCGGAGAAGAGATAAGATAAGAAAGAAGGTAATGAGTAATGAGTGAAAACAAGGCAGGAGGCGTGAGGACCGAGGACCGAGGACCGAGGTTCAAGGTTC
>DOHL01000082.1:1818-6057 GCA_003535305.1 Candidatus Acetothermia bacterium | reverse complement strand
TTTATTCTTTTTCTTCTTCTTCAGCAAGTAGTCTCTCATACTCTTCGACGTTAAGTAGAGATTCTGCTTCTACAGGATCATCCATCTCCATAGTCATGACCCACCCTTTACTATGCGGGTCGCTGTTGAGGAGCTCAGGAGTCTCTTCCAACGAGGTGTTGATATCAATAATAGTACCGGAGAACGGGGCGGAAATATCACTGATCGCCTTAACCGATTCGATGACAACGATGCTCTCTCCCTTGTTATACTTGGTGCCCACTGCGGGAAACTCGACAAATACGACGTCTCCCAATTGTCCTTGCGCATAATGGGTGATTCCTATTCGCGCTTGTCCGTCTTTTATCTCGACCCATTGGTGCTCTGCCGTATACTGAAATTGTGCTGGATATCCCATCAATTGCCTCCTTTAATCTGTTACGTAAACTTCTTTGGTTGTTTAATTCAAGTACATAGTGCAGTTTTTATTTTACCGCAAAGACCGCTGAGATGGAATAATAAAATGCTTATTGCGCCCTCAGCGCCTGCCCTGCACAATGACTGTGCAGCGCCTGCCTGTGCCGATGAGGCAGACAGGTGCTCGTCGGTTCTGTGTCTCATTATTATCCTCTTTTTTGCGTGGACAAACTTCTTCTTGTCTCTCTGATCGCTTAGCGAGCATCTCCACCATCTTCGACACTTCCCGGAAGTCAGTCGTCACCATGTCAGCGATCTCTACCAGCCGCTCATCTTTTGGATTGTAAGCGATCGATGCACCGACAGAACCCATCACTGCGATATCATTGAAATGATCTCCAATGAAACATACTTCTGGCAGAGAAAGGTTCTTTTCGGTCGCTAATTGTTTTAACACTTGATCTTTCTTCCACAGATCAACGACGGTTTCAGTCTCGCCGGTAAAATGTCCATCTGAAATATAGAGCCGGTTGGCAACGGTGAAATCAAGCCCTAACTCTGTTTTGACGCGCTCGGCAACGAGATCGACGCCACTGGAGAGGATTCCCAGCTGATATTTCCCCTTCAGCTCCTTGATTGCTGCTGCTGCTCCGTGCGCATACGGCGGGGGGAATATCTTTTCTGTCACCTTAGACAGCGGTATGCCGGCGAGAAGACGGGCGCTCTTTGCCATCCATTCTGAGTACAAAAGAGGCTTATTAATATACGCTGCCAAGAGACGATCCCATTCCTCTCCAACGCCGGCAGCAACACCGATCGCTCCCCAACTCGACTCAAATTCTACTCCGTGATAACGGACAAGCGTACCGTCAAGATCAAATATGACCGTCTTGATCTTTGCAGTATGATCACCGGTCAATTCCGCTCTCCCTCTGGCAGCGGAATTACGAGCCGGGAATGATCGCTCGTTATTCCACTTTCCTGATAGAATGCTTCTCTTATCTGTAATGCATACTTAAACGGAGCCAAAGGGGCATAGCGCTCAACATCTTTTCCTATTGTGGTAGCAGTGATAAAGATTCCCTCTGCGGTGAAGAAGGCGATATCGAGTGCAAAATCTACATGCAGAAAAGTGAAACCGGCGGTCACTTCATCGTTGTAAACGAAGAGAATTCCCGGCGACACCGGCCATAGAACCTGTGGCAAACCGCGCAAGCCGATAAATCTCTCGTGCGTAGCATCAGCGATTCGGACCGGCACCTCGATCTCGATTCCAGCATCGTTGATCAATGTGATTGTCGCAGCGACCATACGGTTGATTACGCCCAATCCCCGAGAGGCAAGGTCCAAGTTCATTAGTGGGGCGCTATCGTGTGCTCTGGCTGGTAGTATAAGGATAGCGTTGTCTCCAATGCCGTCTTCGTCGGCATCTTCCTTTACCTGCTCTTGCCAATAGTTTCTTTTCCATTCGTTGCGGCCACTGTCGCTGCCCGCTCTTCCTCCGCCGAGAAAGAAGTTGTAGGAGATCATATTGTCTATCGCCTCCGGACCGAAAACAACAGAACGATCATTGGCATTAAAGACGTTCTCTGATATCCTGTTTGCGCGTAACATCTCTCTTCTAAATGTTACCGGCAGGATAATTCCGTGTACATTGTGGGAGATCAGATTGCCGCGTATCTCATTGCGTGAACCGATGAGCGATATCCCTGTTGCTCCATCGATGATAGTATTATCAGCGACGAGATTCTCACTCGCTCGTCCGGCAAAGTCGATCGCTATCTCATGCGAAATAAATCCGTTGCCGCGCAATTCATTGTGCATCGCATCTGTGATGATGATACCGGAATCGTTTCGATAGAATGTGTTCTGCTCAACCATGTTATGGGCGGATCCGGCGATTACCTTGATGCCGATTCGATTGCCTGCAACCACATTATCGCCGATGATATTTTCCGTTGACGCGGCGATTATCATTCCCACCCAATTATGGAGCAGCCCATTATTGAGAATCTGATTACCTGATGAGAGCCACATCCGGATGCCGGCATGCGGATTATTGATGGAATTGCCGGAAAGCGTGTTATTATGCGATTGGAAGAGGACTATCCCATCTCTTACGTTCCGGGTGACAATATTGTTACTGATGACCGAATCAGAGACAAAGGCAAGGGAGAGGCCATCTCCCTCGGAAATTTCATTCCCTTTGATCGTCATATTCCGACTGTCGGCGATAAACAGGTTATTCGTCATCAGATCGCTTATAGTCTCACCATCCCGGCCGTAGATATATACAATCGGAGAATCGTTTACCATATTGCTGCCGTCGATATCATGATGGAAATCTGCGGCGCGGTCGCCCAGCACCTGTAAGCCAAACCCTGTAACACGGATAGTATTGTCATTCAAGGTAACGCCAGTTGAGCTTGTGATCTCAATGCCGTTCATGCTGCGCAGGATAATAGAACTTTCGACGGTGGCTGCGGTGACAAAGCCGAGCCGGATTGCGGCCCCATCACTATCTATAGCGCCCTCGATAAGCACGTGGCGGATGATAAAATAGGCTGACGCACCCTCTACTATGATTCCGTATCGATCACCATCACTCAGCTCGATTTTCCAACCGGCGATGATAAATGGATCATCAGCAGTGCCGCCTCCTGCAATGACCCCATTTTCCCGTGTGAAATCATGGTTGCCGAGAATCACAATCGGCGCGTGAGGGGTAAATGCTGCTGCTGCCAAGGAAATAAACAGAATAATTTCTGTTGTTATAATGAAAATTCTTGCTGCCGGTCTCATCTTGTGTTTCCACCTCCTTATATATAGAGCAACTCAACTTGCGCATAAAGCTGACAGCTGAACACCGGTTAAATTTTCCGTGTATTTTGTCTCTCTGAAGGCAGACAGAGATGCTGTATTTTGCAATGAGCCGTTACGCTGAACTACTTAGAATTATCCGAATTATAACCACTCGATGCCGAGACAACAAACTGGTGTATCTTGTTTCCGTTATCAGGTGGGGGTATATCAGGCCTTCTCTCCTTCACCCTGGAGGCCGATCGCTGCGGCGACCTCGCGCATTCCCATGATCACTTCGCTGAACAGATCAGTAAGTTCCATTTCCAGCATCTGTGCTCCCTGCTCGATTATTGCGCGGTTGGCGCCAGCGGCAAACCGCTTGTCCTTCCACTTCTTACGGACTGATTTGGCCTCCAGATCTAAAACACTCCTTGACGGCCGAACAAGGGCCACTGCCGTCACCAGCCCGGTCAATTCATCGATTGCATAGAGGACCTTCTCCATCTCATGCAGCGGCTCGACATCGGTGCAGATTCCCCAACCGTGCGATAGTACGGCGCGGATATAGTCGTCAGGAAAGTTTCGTTCGGTCAGAATCTCCTTTGTTTTCTGACAGTGTTGTTTTGGATAGCGTTCGTAATCCAGATCGTGAATAAGCCCGATGATTCCCCATTTCTCTTCGTCTTCTCCCCTTTTCCGCGCCATATAACGCATAACGCCTTCTACCGCCAGCGCATGCTTGATCAGATTTTCGGTTTGATTGAACTCCTGCAGCAGGGTCCAGGCTTCGCTGCGCGTCGGTACGTGTGTCGACATCATTCCTCCTTATTGCTCCCTAAATTACTGTTACTATACCCGTTTATTGCGCAGCTTTGCAATAAAGGTGAATGGATGCAGCGCTGTGGACGTGACTTTTGCATGCTAAACGTCTATAGTATGTTAAGCACAATGGCTCAATGCAGAATGTAAATAAGCGGTCAGCGGGCAGAAGGTAGAGAATAGAAGTCAGAAGTCAGAGAATAGAGAATAGAAGTCAGAGAA
>DOHL01000082.1:0-1500 GCA_003535305.1 Candidatus Acetothermia bacterium | reverse complement strand
AGAGAACAGAGAATAGAGAATAGAGAATAGAGAATAGAGAATAGAGAATAGAGAATAGAGAATAGAGAAAGACAGGTCTTGACTTTAGCTAATCGCTGATAGCTAAAATAGCTGATCGCTGAACGCTTACATACAAAGGAGAGATAATGAGTGATTGGAAAGAGAAGATATGTTCTTATGTCGATAAAATCCGCCCGCAGATCGTCGCGCTGAGTAAAGATATACATGCCGCCCCGGAATTGAAATTTGAAGAGCATAAAGCATCGCGCTGGTTAGCTGACGCATTGACCACAGAAGGGTTTCACGTAGAGCTCGGTGCAGCAGGATTAGATACAGCGCTCATCGCCACCCACCCCGAAATAAGTGATGGACCGACAATAGCGATATTGGGCGAATACGACGCTCTTCCCGAACTTGGCCATGCCTGCGGCCATAACCTGATAGCAGGAGCATCATTGGGAGCCTGTTTAGCGCTTGGGAAGGTCAAAGCCGATCTACCTGGAAAACTCATCTTCTTCGGCACGCCGGCAGAAGAAGGCGGCGGCGGCAAAGTTATCATGGTCCAAGCCGGTCTCTTCGACGATATCGATGCTGCAATGATCTTCCACCCCAGCAATCGGACGATGGTAACACGGGGCAGCCTGGCAATCACCGAAGTGGAGATCGCGTTTACCGGAAGACCGGCGCATGCTTCCGGTTCACCAGAGAAAGGGATAAACGCACTTGACGCGGTAATTCAAACCTTCAATGGAATAAATGCTCTGCGCCAGCACATAAAAGATGGATCACGGATCCATGGGATCATCACCAACGGCGGAAGCAAACCGAATATCGTGCCTGAACATGCAGCTGCTCTCTTTTATGTACGCGCACAAGAGACTAGCTATCGCGATGAACTGCTGGAAAAACTGCACTCCTGCGCACAAGGCGCAGCGCTTGCCACCGGCGCTGAGCTTTCATTGAGCAAAATAGGCCATGAGTACAAGGCGATGAAAGAGAATCACACCTTTGCCGCGGCATTCAAAAAGAACTTGGAGATGTTGGGCATTGAAGTCGGTCCGCCCTCCGGTGGTCTTGGATCGACCGATATGGGCGACGTCAGTCACATTGTTCCAGCGATCCATCCCTATATCGCTATCTGTTCCGAAGAGATCGTCGGCCACTCACACGAGTTCGCCGAAGCAGCGGGGTCAGAGCGAGGGTATGATGTAATGATCAGCGCTGCCAAAGCACTGGCGATGACGGCCATCGATCTGTTCATCGATAGTGACCTTATGCGCCGCATCAAAGCGGAAGATGATAGTGTGAGGTAATGAAGCGGGGAAGCTGGGAAGTAGGGGCGATTCGAAGGCTCTGTGCCGCCTACGGCCGTTCGCCCGCGCCATCTGACTTGTGGTTCGGAGTAGGGGCGTATTGCAATACGCCTCTACAAGTTCCAGCCTCTTTGATCCTTGAAAATAAGTTGAATCTGTCAAGAATGAAGACCTGACCCCTCTGATG
>DOHL01000129.1:5427-7899 GCA_003535305.1 Candidatus Acetothermia bacterium | reverse complement strand
GTGAATAGACGGATGGTAAATAGTCGGAGCAAATCCAGAGTTTGAAGCCCAAGGCCCAGAGCTCAGAACCCAAAACCTTCTTTCCCTAATTCTTTCTCCTCCTCGATCCTCGCTCCTCGATCCTTTCTTAACCCATCACCCATCACCTTTAATACGCCAGAGAGTCCGTTAGCTCAGCACCCGCTTATAGACTGCTTCGTATTGCGGGACAATCTGCTGCGCCGGGAATAATTGAGCGGCCCGCTTGCGACCTGCTTCGGCAAAAGACCGGTGCAGCAGGCAATCGGCGAAGAGTTTGAGCGCATAACGGGACATCTGCTCAACATCGCCGACAGGAGCCAAATAACCACAGCTGCCATGCTCGATTACCTCTGTTAGGCCACCAACATCACTCGCTATTACCGGCACACCAGCAGCCATTGCTTCTAATGCCACCAACCCGAAGCTTTCCGTCTCACTGGGAAGCAATAACAGATCTGCCGCACGCAACAGAGAAGAGACGCGATCTACCACTCCGAGAAATTTAACTCGATCAACAACGGCCAAATCCCTGGCTATCTGTTCCGCTACTGGAGCGTCAGGGCCATCCCCAACCAAAAGCAGCCGTGCATCGATCACTGCGGCAACTTTAGCGAATATCTGGAGCACATCACTGATTCGTTTCACCGGCCGGAAGTTCGATATATGCATCAATGTCACTTGGCGCGGTGAATCACAAGGAGGAATACATGGTGAAATAGGATAGTCATATTGCGCCGGATCGATGAAATTATAGATGACATCGATCTTTTTTGTCACTGCAAATTGGCGATATGTCTCATCCTTCAAAAAATGAGACACTGCAGTAACGGCATCGGATCGTTCTATCGTCAATTTTGTAACCGGCTTAAATGACGCATTGTTGCCGACCAAGGTGATATCAGTGCCATGGAGCGTGGTGACGACTTTAAGATTCAGTTCCGGTGCTATCTGTTTAGCCAACAGCGCTGCAGCAGCAAAGGGGATGGCATAATGGACGTGCAGGATCTGCAGCTCCTTCATCCGCGCTACTTCGGCCATTTTGGAAGCAAGGGCCAACGTGTAAGGAAAATTCTTGAGTAACGGGTATTCCTCAATTTGCACTTCATGAAAACTGACGCGTGGCGGTAGTTCAATCAACCGCAGCGGTGTTGTATAGCTGATAAATGACACATCATGGTCACGTGCAGCCAGATGTTTGCCCAGCTCAGTTGCCACTACACCGCTTCCGCCATGAGAAGCGTAACAGGATATACCGATTCGCATAATCACTCCCTAAAATGATGAAAACTTAATATCCAGTAGATTCTCCGCCTCGATATTACCCTGAATGAGAAACCCCTCGCCATGCTCTTTATTGATCAGCGAACCGTAATAAGCGATACGGCTTTTAATGAACCGCTTGTATTTATGTGAGGACAGGCGGGTCGGCGGATAAGAATTATCATCCGGTTTAAACTGAGTGGAATAGGCGTAGATTGCCTCCATCTTTCGTTCGAATTGCGCGCTGATATCAACGATAAACGACGGCTCGAACTCTTGCCATCCCATATAGTAGACCAAGCGCGACGGGCGATAGAATTCTTGTCCGGTTTTGTAGCGCCTTAATCCGGCAGTGAATATTCCTTCATAAGCCAACTCGCTCGCACGGCAGTGATCAGGGTGGCGATCTTTCCCGTAGGGAATCAGCGCCAACGATGGACGATATTTCCGCACAACCTCCACTACTTTCCGCTTGGCTTCGTAGGAGGTATGGATATTTCCATCTTCCAATTCCAGATTTTCCCGCGCTGCAGCGCCGATGATCTTCGCTGCCGCTGCCGCCTCTTGTTGTCGTATCTCGACTGTTCCGCGCGTTCCCATCTCACCCTGCGTCATATCGACAAGGACGATCGAATAACCAGCAGAACTTAGCTTGATCAATGTTCCACCGCAACCGAGTTCAATATCATCGGGATGAGCTCCAAAAGCCAATACATCGATATTATCGATCATTTTTTCTCCTCTATAACGACTATGTGGTGCGCAAAATCATCGAGTGCTCCCTGGTCGAATATCTTCTCAATGAAAGCAAGGCCATAGTAGTTGATAAAAAGGGCCAGCGGAAAGACTCTCTCTTGCAACTTTCCTTTAGGAAGGAGCAAATTACGTAGCTGTTGCAATCTACCTTTGGTGAGGCCACGTTTCCTCATCTGCGCTTTTAGCGTCCGTTCTTCAAGTTTATCCACCCCTCTCATTGCAGTAGTGGAAGTTTGCGACCATGTCCGGCTCAAATTTGGATCGATCTTCTCTACATGTGACAGCAAAGGGGTGAGCGCCGATGCTATCTCTTGCCGGCAACGAACAAACGGCATGCGATCAGCCGCTGGAACCAGTCTATTGAATGCATCTCCCACATCGAGCTGCCCTGTGATAACGGCAGCTGCGTCAATACCATTCCAAGGCTCTGTGCCG
>DOHL01000129.1:4833-5097 GCA_003535305.1 Candidatus Acetothermia bacterium | reverse complement strand
TGTGCCGCCATTCCAAGGCTCTGTGCCGCCATACTCTCTGAGCAGTTCGCTCTCTTCCTGCGACAGGACTGTATAACTCTTACGGGGAAAGATAAGCGGTTGAGGTAGATCAAACAACTGATACAGTGGTTTTAACATGGCGTGGTAGGCGATCTCTCCCGGTCCGAGTACGTGCGCCACTGTCGGGAAGAGATAGTCAGCAAGGAGCGGGCGCAGAGCAACATCAGGCGAGTAGCGTTGCGGATCAGAGAGCGCGGTCTTTTG
>DOHL01000129.1:2016-4427 GCA_003535305.1 Candidatus Acetothermia bacterium | reverse complement strand
CGTCCTGTTGGATCAAAGGTATATAGCTGTCCGGCACGGGCGCTATCGAGCGCCGGCGTATACCCGGCAGCGATCAACCGGTTTGCCGTCTCTTCCAACTGGATACGAATCTTGTCGGCCAAGCAAAGAGCATTGTGGAAGAATTCACCGGCCAGCGGGCAGAGGATCGTCGGGGTGGTGACAACAAGGCCGTAGGAAGAGAAGAGTTGCGACCAGATACGTCCGTTCCACGTGCAAAAATCTTCGCTCTTTTGCGGCGCGAAGAACTCCTTTGCCGACGAGAGATAAGGGCCTGGTTTGATCTGGGCGAAGAACTCAATATAAGCCTGCTGCACACCATCAGTAATCGGCAGCGCATCGATTGGATGGCCGGCCAAGTCCCAATCGAACCGTACCGAGCTGACTTCACCATCAGGTCGAAGAAAGTTGGCGTGGTTGATCTCGCCCAGATCATGATCTTCTGTTGCCAACCAGAAAACAGGAATGACTCGCACGGCAAAGCGGGTCTGCAGTTCTTTTGCCAGCCGGACGGCAGTAATTATTTTATACAAAGTGTATATCGGTCCGCCTAAGAGCCCGGCCTGCTGTCCAGTAAGTACGCACAATGTATCAGGATTCTTCAGCGCAGCGATATTATCACGCGCTGCAGAATGGGCACCCAAGCGCTCGTTGTACTCTCCTAATCGGGTCGCTAATTCGTGGCGGAGACTGCTGTTTCGATGGGGGGAACTTGGAGGAATATTAAGTTGCGAGAGAGAACGGGTAAAGAAAGAGGTCGCGCGCTCTGCTTTACAAATATAATCAAGATACAATTTATTCGCCCCATAGAGGCGCTGTGGGTCAATTCGCTCGCTCATCATTTTCCCTTCCCTGGACCTGGCCGGGGACAGGTCTCGGCAACGACGATCAACCGCGCGCTCTGACTGGTGAACCGTTCGCCGCGCAGTGATCCATACCGGCAAACACTGGTAAACCCAGCGGATTTAAGCATCGCTTCTATCTCTGCAGGGGTATAGAGCCGGACCGATTCATGGAACTTTTTCTCTATCCCTGCTGCAGTGGTGATGAACATCGTCTTCTCGATCCGGCGATGATCAGCGGTCAATTGTCGCGCGATCTTTACTTGCTCGCCGGCAAGGATTTTCTCTTCTTCCTGAACCAGATTGGCCAGGAGATATTCGCGGTTGATATAATCGATCAGGAATTTTCCCCGTAGTTGTAATGCTCGATAGACGGCGTGCAGCACAGCAGCGTTCTCTGCATCACGAGCAAAGTAACCGAATGAGGTAAAGAGAGAGAGAACGGAGGCAAAGTGCTCTTTATATGGAAGGAAGCGCATATCACAACAGAGCAATTTAACGTTCTTCGCTCCGGCAGCGGTCAACCGTTCTTGGGCAACCTGGAGCAGTTCTTCAGAGAGATCGAGCCCAGTCAAAGAGCGGAACCCAAGCCGATACAGCGCTGTTAAATGCCGCCCAGCGCCACAGCCTAAATCGAGCAACGGCTTATCGCGCGGCGGTGCGATCAACTCGATGATCGCTTCGATATCGGCCTGTGCCTCGTTTTCGTCCCGGTGCGCATATAGCTTTAAGTATTCATGTCCGAAGCTGCTCTTATACCAGGGGATCATTCTATTCCGTGTTCTTTTTTGTAGTCTACCCAGTTCTCCTTTAAATGCAGAAAGGCGGCGAAATCAGGCGCAATAAGAAACGGATTTTCACGACGCTGAGCGCCGATCGTCGACTGGGGAGCAGTTCCATAATCATGGCCTGGAAAGACGCGTGTTTCATCCGGCAGCGAAAGCAGCTTGCTATGCAAAGAGGTATACTCTGTTCTTGCCGCAGCCGTGCTCGCTGTTCCACCCACTTTGCCGACAAACAGCGTGTCACCGGTAAAGAGAGCATCACCGATCTGAATACAGATTGAGTCCGGCGTATGTCCGGGAGTATGCAAAATCGTCACCTTTAGCCGACCCAGCGGGAAAGTGGCGTTATCCTCGACCCTAACACCCGATGTCGGGTTGATCTGCCTGAACAGGAGCGCCCGCTTGCCGGTCAACGTTTCAATGGCCTCATTACCGTTCGTATGATCGGGGTGATTGTGAGTAATGAAGATATATTCGATCTTATATCCGTGTTGACGGGCAAAGTTAACGATCGTCTCCGGCGAGAAGGAAGGATCGATCACCACAGCCTTGGCTGAATCTTCATCAACAGCGATATACCCGAAGTTACGATCGCCGCCGGTGGAAAATTGTTTGACGAGCATCAGTACCTCCCGTATCTAACATAATCATAGCCTATTTCTTTCTCTCTCGCCAAGATCGCTAAGAAGAATTAATTTCTAGTGTCATGTCAACCTTAATCTATCGGGATACTTTAATCGTCATTCCTGCCCCTGCCTGCGCAGGG
>DOHL01000129.1:470-1695 GCA_003535305.1 Candidatus Acetothermia bacterium | reverse complement strand
CCTGCCTGCGCAGGGACAGGCTCAGCAGGAATCCATAGCTTGGTTTAATAGATTCTGGATCAAGCTTGCACAGGACTTGACCCGGTGCCCAGAATGACATCTTATGCTTGACATAACACTATCCTATAGTCCTTCCCTTAATCTTCTGTCATTCTTTGCGCCGTTGCGAGAGGTACAATCTTTCTCTCTCGCCAAGATGCTAAGATCGCTAAGAAGAATTAATTTCCATCCTTACCGTTAGTGCGAGCACTTTTCTCTATCATCGTAAGCCTCTTTAAGACTTGAGATGCGAGGTTCAAAGTTCTATCTTTTCGACATAATCTTAAGTATCGAGTGTAGCCATAGCTGCGAATGCCTGCCAGACATCAACTCCGCCATTCTATTACCTCGTCTTGCGGGCGTTTGGGGCGCGGTTTCCCTGTTTCATTCGAGTAACCGATCGGAATCATCGCCACTGGGCGCAGATGTTTCGGAAGCCGCAGGATCTTGCGGGCAACAACATTCTCTTCGAACGCACCGATCCAGCAGGTCTCAAGGCCGAGGGATTTAGCTGCCAGCAGGATATTCTGCACCGCTGCTGCAGTATCCTGATAGGCATACAGGCTTTCGCCACGATAGCCGTAGGCATCGACAGCTATCTGTAGATCGGCGCAGACGACGATCGTCACCGGTGCTTGCGCAATGAAGCTCTGTCCGTAGGCCGCTTCCACTGCCTGCTGCCGTAACTCTAAACTTTCGAGGATATAGAATTTCCACGGTTGCGCATTGCCGGCGCTCGGAGCAGCGAGAGCGGCACGGATAATCAGTTCCAGTTTCTCCTGTTCGACCTTACGGTCGGCGATAAAACTGCGGATCGATCGGCGATTGAAGATCGTCTCTAAAGTATCATTCATCCTTTCCTCCTTGGGGTTGTTTAAGTATTGGCAAAAAACTAACTGCTCAAATAATTTAACCACTCAAATAATTAACTACTCAAATATTAACCACTCAAATACTAACCACAGACCTGTCCCGTCGAAAGACGGGAGAGCACAGAGAATATTCAGATTAAGGAATTACAAAAGATTCGTCTCCCTCCCCTCTGTGTTCTCTGTGGTTTCTTTCCAAAAGTCTCGTTCTCAGAAGATAGGGCATAGTTTAGCGCAGACTGAGCATGGATCCGCGCAGTATCAAACAGCGGGGTTGCGCAGTCAGCAGGATCGACAAGGAGCGGAATCTCAGTGCA
>DOHL01000129.1:0-121 GCA_003535305.1 Candidatus Acetothermia bacterium | reverse complement strand
CCGAGGATGATCCCCTCTGCCCCTCGTTCCACAAGACGGTCGATCACTTGCAGCATCTTCTCCTTTGATTCTCTGTTGATTACGCCGCGCACCAACTCACGATAGATCGTCTGATGGATAT
>DOHL01000037.1:1257-3663 GCA_003535305.1 Candidatus Acetothermia bacterium | reverse complement strand
GTTAATACATAATCTGGGTTAAATTTACCGCAGAGACAAAGATGTAGATTTATGGCTTGAATAGATTATATTCTATGTTTTTTTTGCGTTCTCTGCGCCATACCTGCGGATGCCTCTTCTCCAGAAACTTCATCTCCGACCGGCAATAGTCTCTTCAGAATGGATCAGTCGATTGTCATTGCCAAGTTCTTTGCCAGGAACGCCCAGCAGCCTGTCTGTTCTTCAATCACTTTGGCAATCGGTTTTCCCATACCGTGACCGGCATTGATGTCGATACTGATCAACACCGGGGCCTCCCCGTGTTGCGCAGATTGTAGGGAGGCGGCGAACTTGAAGCTGTGGGCGGGGAAGACGCGGTCGTCGTGATCGCCGGTCGTGATCAACGTCGGCGGGTACGCTCTCTTCGGCTCAATGTTATGGTAGGGAGAGTATGATAGCAGGGCCTTGAACTCTTCGATGTTCTCCGGTGAGCCGTAGTCAGAGATCCATGCCCAGCCGATGGTGAACTTGTGGAAGCGCAGCATGTCCAGCACCCCTACTCCAATGAGGCAAGCGCCGAATAGATCAGGCCGCTGGGTCATACATGCGCCGATGAGCAGCCCTCCGTTACTGTCGCCGCCGATCGCCAGCTTCGGCGTAGAGGTATACTCATTCTCAATAAGCCACTCTGCAGCAGTGATAAAGTCGTCAAAGACATTCTGTTTATTCAACTTCATCCCGGCTTCGTGCCAGGGTTTGCCATACTCACCGCCACCGCGTAGATTCGCCTGCGCATAGATACCCCCCATCTCCATCCAGACGAGATTAGCTACGGAGAAGGCAGGAGTAAGCGCGGCGCCGAACCCACCGTAGCCATATAGGAAGGTTGGGCTATTCCCGTCCCGCTTCAGCCCCCTTTTGCAAGTGATGAACATCGGTACTTGCGTCCCGTCCTTGCTTCGGTAGAAAATCTGCTCTGTTACATACGCATCGGGGTCAAAATCAACCTTTGGCGCCCAGAGCGCTGTGCTCCGGCCGGTCTTCATATCATAACGAAAGATCGTGCCCGGCGTAGTGAATCCGGTAAAGAAGTAGAAGGTTTCCTGATCCTGGCGACGGCCGTCGAACCCATACACAGTTCCAATCGTTGGGAGCTCGACTTCGCTTACGACCCTACCGGTCTTGTCCAGCACCAGCACGCGACTGTGTGCGTCATGCAGGTAAGAAGCGATAAACATGTTACCTATCAGGCTGACACTTTGCAGAACATCTGCCGCCTCCGGGATGATTTCCTTCCAATTTGAGCGGTCCGGATCAGTGATGTCGATGGCGATCACCTTTGACATTGGCGCGTTGTGGTCGGTCATAAAGTAAAAGATGGGGCCGTCGTTGCTGATGAATGTATAGTTGGCGTCGAATTCATCCAGCAGTTCGACGACTTCTCCTTTCTCTGCTTGGAGGTCCTTATAAAAGACGCCGTTCTCACGGTGTGTACCTTTCCAGACTGAGATGACCAAGTAGCGGGCGTCTTCGGTGACGTGACCAGAGAAGCCCCACTCCTTCTGATCGGGTCGTTCATAGACTAACTCATCTGTAGACTGGGGCGTTCCGATACGGTGATAGTAGAGTTTGTGATAATAGTTGGCTCCCTTGTAGGCCGCTCCTTCTTTGGGCTCATCATAACGGCTGTAGAAGAACCCCTGGTTGTCATGGGTCCAGGAGGCGCCGGAGAATTTGACCCACTTAAGATGGTCTTTAAGATCATCTCTGTTCTCTACTTTCCGAACATGCCACTCCTGCCAGTCTGATCCAGAGGCGGAGAGCCCATAGACAAGCAGCTTCCCATCTTCACTAACCGCATAACTGGTGAGGGCCACAGTGCCATCTTCTGACAGCTCGTTCGGATCAAGGAGGACCTTGGGCTCATCGTCGAGCGAGGCTGTCCAATACAGAACCGGCTGGTTCTGTAGACCATCATGGCGAGTGAAGAAGAAACGGTCTCCCCGCCGGAACGGAACGCCGAACTTTTCATAGTTCCACAGATCCTGCAGTCGCTTGTGAATCACCTGGCAGGCAGGGATCGCGGCAAGATAATGTGAGGAGACTTTGTTCTGCGCTTCAATCCATTCTTTTGTCTGTGTAGAGTCGATTTCCTCCAGCCAACGGTACGGATCGGGAACGCGGACGCCGTGCAAGACGTCGATATGCTCTTCTGTCGGTGAGTTCGGATAAACCAGTACATCAGTATTTTTTTGGCACATCATCGTTTTCTCCTTGTATTTCCAATAGAGACATGCCGGATATACCAATATGGCATAGTTTGCATATCTGAATGAATTATTATACTGTATCATGCGGGCAGAAGAAAATAGGTTTGAGGTACGAGGTTATAGATCCAAGGTTGAGGAATGACGGCACAGAGCCTTG
>DOHL01000037.1:0-924 GCA_003535305.1 Candidatus Acetothermia bacterium | reverse complement strand
CGGCACAGAGCCTTGGAATGAACGAAAAAGATCAGAGGTAAACATTTACAAGTCATGGCGGCCAAATTTAACAGCAGAGTCTTTTCGTCTTATAATGGTGATGAAAAATTAAATTTACAGTAAAGAAGGAGGCCCAATGAAAGAAAATATTGCAAGATTGTTGGCTTACGGGGAGATCGATCTTCTGGTGGAACTATTAGAGAAAGAAGGAAATACGACTCATATACGCTATGCCATCAAGAAAATTCTTGCTGCCGAACAGGATCCCAAGGCGATAATAACTTTGGCGGGAAAATTCGCCAAGAAGAAGGAACCGTCCGCTCACCATATTGCTTGTGATCTTGTAAGTAGAAACTCAGCAACAAATATCGATAAGTCGTTAAAAATACTGCTCAAGATGGCCGACGATGTAAATTGGAAAGTGCGAGAGTCGGCAGGAACTGCTTGCGGACGGATATTACGACGGGATTTTTCCCGTACAATCGTAATATTACGCCGCTGGCGATCTCATCCATCGGCCAATGTGCGGCGTGCAGTCCTTATCGCGGTGATGAAAGCTGCACAGACTAAAAACCCTGACTGGGGTGAACCTCTACTTAAGCTTATTGATCCGCTGATGGTCGACCGAAACGCTTACGTGCGACGCAACTTAGGACCGTTTGCTTTAGGAACAGCGATGTTGCGATATTATCCAGGAGTGACTTTCGATTATCTTGCTAGTTGGTCGACTTCGCATGATGAACAAGTTTTATGGAATGTGGCGATGGCCTTCTCTGCTTCCGCTGCTCCTGGGATAGCAAAGAAAGCGTTGATAATTTTACGAAAACTTTCACTGGATGAACGTCGCTATGTTTGGCGCGCTGTAGCGACAGCAATGTGGAAATTGGGAAAGAAAAAGCCTGAATTGATACAAAATGAACTTCA
>DOHL01000138.1 GCA_003535305.1 Candidatus Acetothermia bacterium | reverse complement strand
TCTGCGGTTAATACATAATCTGGGCTGAATATATAAGATAAGTGCTTTTACCCATTTATACTGAAAAGCGTCGTTGAGCTGAAAGGCTTGATCGATCGGCGTGCAATGTGTCATAACTTATAGTATCTTGAGCATGTAAACTTTTTTTGCGAGAGGACAAAATATGAGAGTTACACCAAAGGCAAAGCCATCCACTGGTCAAAGTAACAAAACAACTATGACTGATAAAGTAGATCGATTGTTCGCTGTGTGGGACAAGCCGGATTCACCCGGCTGTATCTTGGGAATCATCGAGCGTGGCCGGATGATGTACAACCGTGGCTATGGAATGGCCGATCTTGAACACGATATCCCCATCACTTCCAAGACAGTCTTTCGCATCGCCTCCACATCCAAGCAATTTACAGCGATGTGCATCGTTCTGCTGGCTGAAGAAGGGAGAATCGCTTTGGACGATGACATTCGGAAATATCTGCCGGAGATACCGCAATATGAATCTTCCATCACCATCCGCCATCTCCTCCATCACACTAGTGGCATTCGTGATTATCTCGATTTGATGGGCTTAGCAGGCATGCGTGAGAACGATTACTACACAGACGATGAAGTGCTCGCTATGTTGGCGCGACAGAAGAAGCTCAATTTTAAACCAGGGGATCAATATTTATACAGCAATGCCGGTTATTTTTTGTTGTCAATGATCGTCCAAAGAGCCGGCGATAAATCGTTACGGAACTTTGCTGCAGAGAAGATCTTCCAACCTCTCGGCATGTCGAGCACTCATTTTTGCGATGACCATACGATGATCGTAAAAGATCGCGCCATTGGGTATTCTCCTGTTGACGACAGCGGCTACCGAATAAACATGACCACACTCGATATCGTAGGGGACGGCGGTATTTTAACCACCGTGGAAGACTTATTCCTCTGGGATCAGAATTTCTATCGGCCTAAATTGGGTAAAGACTCGATCACTCATCTTCTGTCGCCAGGGAAACTTAACAACGGCGAGAGATTAGACTACGCCTGCGGATTGATCATAAGAGATTATAAAGGGCTGAAGATGGTCAGCCATGGCGGTGCCTTTGTTGGTTTTCGTGCGGAAATGATTCGTTTTCCAGCGCAAGAGTTCACAGTGATCTGCTTGGCCAACGTGAGCAGCATCAATCCACATCAACTTGCCCTGCAAGTCGCTGATCTTTACTTAGCCGATCAAATTACAGAAGAAGGAGGTAGCAGCGCAAAGAGTGAGGTCAAAGAACTTCCATTATCGGAACTCGAAGATAAAGTCGGCGTCTATCACAGCCCTACCACTGACACAATCTTGGAACTATCAGTACGGGAGGGCAAATTAATCGCTGAGATGTCCGGCTTTGAGTTCCAACTCGTTCCTATCAGCGCGACAGAGTTTCGCGCCGCAGAGACGCCGATCAATATTGAGTTTGCGCAGGAGGAAGAGCAGCGAGTGCATCTGTTGATCGAGGGAAGAAAACCTGACATTCTGCAAGCAGTTGAAGTGGTTTCCCTCTCTGCGGACCAGTCGGCAGCGTATGTGGGAGACTATTACAGCGACGAACTGCAAACGACCTACAAAATCGTGCTTGAGAACGGTCAACTATATATCAAGCATAAAAACTCGCCTCCGGATCCGTTGCAGCCGGCGCTTAGCGATATGTTCAGAACCGGTGGATTGACGCTCCATTTCAGCCGCAGCAAAGCAGGTAAGATCACAAGTTTTACGGTGAGCACCGGACGGGTTAAAAATATTCACTTTGCCAAATCAAGGTAACTACTTGGAGGTTGATTTGGGTATGGAGGTGCAGAGCTGGATCAGTCGATAAATTTAGCATTTTTCAACACCGGTTTCTTCTCTTTTATTACTTACCTGTCTGGCTGGCTGGCAGGTACACGCACAGGCATGCAAGCGCGCGTGTCTGGAATCCAGGAGGCATGATCTTGATGCTGATACCCGCAACATGCAGTATAACACGCAATGACCCGCGAAATACCGCCAACTGCACGTCGCACCGCACCTATGCATCGACCGCGATCGATGATCACCCTTCGGAGATGCGGCCCGTCAGAGCGGTATTGAGGCCGACTACTTGTTCAGCGCTAGCAGGGACCGCGATCGTCGATCCACCGAACGCATCGCCGATCGGTTCGCAGGCGCCGCCCAAATGCGCCGCTAAGAACGCCTCGGCAACAGCGTAGAACGACAGCCGGTTCTCCGGGCGGGAGAATCCATGCCCTTCGTCTGAATAGAGGACGTATGTCACCGGGATACCTTTCTCCTGCATCGCGGCGACGATCTGATCGGACTCGGCCTGCTTGGCACGTGGGTCGTTTGCTCCATGGCCGATCAGCAGCGGCCGCTCGATCCGATCGGCATACGTAAGCGGTGAGCGCTCGGCGAGAAAGGCACGCCCCTCTTTGGTACGATGATCGCCGATGCGCTTGGCGAGCAGCTCGATCTGCGACTGCCAGTAGGGCGCGATCGACTCGAGCAGCGTCGATAGGTTCGATACGCCAACGATATCCACCCCGCAGGCGAACAGGTTAGGAGTAAACGTCAGCCCGACCAGTGTGGCATAGCCGCCGTAGCTCCAGCCCATGATCGCCACTCGCTGCGGGTCGGCGATCCTTTTATTAATCGCCCAATCGACCGCATCGACCAAATCGTCGTGCATCTTCGCGCCCCATTCATAGTTGGCAGCGTTGATGAACACCTTGCCAGCCTGGTGGAACCGCGGAAGTTAACGCTCAACACGATATAGCCGCGGTTGGCGAGCATCTGATGCTCCGGGTCGTACCCCCAGGCATCACGCTGCCACGGCCCGCCGTGAACCAGCAACACCATCGGCAGAGGGGTATCGGGTTGGGGATCATCGCCGAATACCGCCGGCAGGGTGTAGTAACTGACAAGATCGAGCCCGTCACGTGATTTGATCACCACCGGGTGTATCCTGGCGAGCGGAAGTCCTTCGAGCGCCTTACGGTTGGTGAACAAGAACTGAGCATCCTTGGTGGCGCGGTCATAGCGGTAGTAGCGAACCGGGCCGTTGTCCACCTGGTAGGCAACGATCCAGCAGCGATCGTCGAGGGTGCGGCTCACCACTTCGACATCGCCGTCTGAGATCCCGTGTAGGCAAGCAATATCCTCCTCGATCGACGCGTCTAGGATCTGCCATCTTTTGCGCTCGTGTGTGAACGCGACCGCCTGCACAGTCTTCTCCGTGGGATGGATCATCAGACCGCTGACATCGGCTTGCTTATCCTCGGCGAGCAGAGACTGCTTGTCGGTCTCAAGATCGAACGTTACCAGCGCTGCAGTATCGCGCTCGCGGCTGTCGATCATGTAAAGCAACCGGCCGGTCTTGTCGAAGCCGATCGGCGAAGTCGTTAGCATATCCTCCATCGATATCTTGGTAAACAGTTCCCAGTCGTCCTTTACGGTCGGTCTGAGAACCTCGCTCCCTCCGTCGGGGGTCATCCGCATGGCGAAGCGAACGCTGTAATTATCGTCGGTGATATAGCGGGCGAACTCGTCGTTTTTCTGGATAAGACGGCGTTCGCCGGTTTTGATGTCGATCAGATAAAGGTCGTGGAACTGGGGATCACGGTCGTTCAACGCAACGATGATCTGGTGCGGCGTTTTGTGGCTGACCTGCTGGATCTGCGCCTGCACCCCCCTCGAGCGGGGCGAGGTCCTTGGTCTGATTCGTGGTTAGATCGACGCTGTACAGGTGCCAGTTCTCATCGCCATTTTTGTCTTGGATGTAGAGAATGTGGTTGTTCGTATAGACCCACTCGTAAGACTGGATGCCGCGTCCCTTGTCGTCGGTGACCGGTCGGGCCGCCGCCGGATCGTCGGTTGGTCCTACCCAGACGTTCAGCACACCGTCCACCGGCGCGAGATAGCTGATCTTCTTCCCGTCAGGGCTGATACGTGCCATGGCCTTATCGGGATTACCGAATAGCACTTCACGGGGAATAAGCTGGGCGGTGTTACAGTCGGTCATCTTCTCCTCCTTACAGATGGAGCAATTGCTGGTTGCGCCAGCAGCCGACAACGAGAGTATAGACCTGACCCCTTTGTTTCTCTTCTTTTCTGGTTCCTCACACTCCAGGCAAGGTAGATCATAGAAAAGCTCCACGGATTTTCAGGAAGAAATATTCAAAATCTCGGTAACCAAAAGCAATGCGTTTGATCACCTTGATCTTGTTGTTCATCCCCTCCAAGAATGACGTGTTGATCTTGTGCTTACAATGAGCCAACAGCCCATTCAAATGTGTCTTGAGGTTACGGGCAAAGTTCTTTACCGCCTTGATCTGGATAC
>DOHL01000014.1:8111-13629 GCA_003535305.1 Candidatus Acetothermia bacterium | reverse complement strand
TTCTCTGATCTGTGTCTATCAGCGTCAATCCGTGGTTCTAGGCCTGCCCTGCACAATTACTGTACAGGGCCTGGAGTGCGAGGAACCGAAAAATAAGCGAGCCTGCTTGCCTTAAGAGAATCTCTTGTGTCGTGTGGTCGGTCACGCATTACCAAGGTTGCCGTTGCTTAAATAAGGAGAATAACAGATGGTTGCAATGTCACTTTTTATCGCAATAACCACTGGACTCCTCACTGTTTTGACCGCCCGTCTCTTCGCACTATCGATGCGCCGGGCAGCGATCGGGCAACACATCCGCGATTACGGTCCGGATATTCATACCTATAAAAAAGGTACTCCGACGATGGGCGGGGTAGTGATTCTCATTGTGTGGTCGCTTGCAATGTTGATCACTCATCTACTCTTTGCGCTGACATGGGAAGGGATCTTTATTTGGACAAGTGGAATCGCATGTGGGGCAATAGGCTTGCTGGACGACCTGCTGAGCCTTAAACGGGGCAAGGCGCTCGGCCTTTGCGCTCGCCATAAGATACTCCTCCAAACTGTGATCGCGGTAATATTATTCCTTGTCTTTTTCGAGCATCTCAGCGCTATTCCGATCGCTATTCCCTTTTCCGCCGGCTATATCTCTCTTCCGGCCGTTCCCCTCTTTATCCTTGTCTGGGGGGTCTTTCTCGCAACGACCAATGGAATGAACTTGACCGATGGACTCGATGGACTGGCTGCCGGCACAACAGTGATCATCCTGTTTGTCTATCTGCTCCTCTTTACCCTGCCGTCCATCCGGATGACGGTCATCCCGCTCATAGGGATCCTGCTCGGTTTTTTGTGGCTGAACTTCTATCCCTCCAAACTCTTTCTCGGTGATGTCGGTTCTTTTGCTTTAGGCGGTATTGTCGGTGGATTGGCACTCACCACCGGCACAGCGTTTATCCTTCCCCTCATTGCCGGACTGTTAGTCATCGAGACATTATCCGTGATTCTCCAGGTCTGTTATTATAAGCGCACCCAAAAGAGGATCTTCAAAATCAGTCCTCTCCATCATCATTTTGAACGCGCGAAAGGGATTGATTATCCTTATCTGGTCCGGTCTTACGAGTGGCCTGAACCGACGATAACAGTCCGTTTTTGGCTGATAGAAGCCTTCTTGGCGACGATCGGGATAATCGCCATCTTGCTATAGCAGGATACGAAAGTAGTAATAGCGATAAAGAAAACCCTCTTCTGTCACTGCGCAGAAGAGAGGTCTATTAAAATCGAGTATAGAAGTGATATGCCGAGGGTGGGACTTGAACCCACACGAGGTTAACCCTCACAGGATCCTGAATCCTGCGCGTCTGCCGATTCCGCCACCTCGGCGCATAAAAGAAGTTTAAGTGTTCGGCTTTGAGTTGTCAAGCAGTCAAGGCCAGTGGTGATTGGTAGATATTTAAGTGTAGGTTTTAAGCCTGAAAGGTATACTCACATCTTGCCTTGCTGTCGCTGCGTGCAGTATAATATGGGCGGTTGGGACAGGTTGTCCTTGCATGAAGTGCAGCGGGGCTCGGTTTTACTACGTAGTCACGCCACACAACTAACAAGACTTGACCAATTCCTGCTTTTGCACATACCCCGCTGTGAGGGAATTAACTTTGGCTACAACGATTATAATTGGAAGAGGAGTAAAGAGTGAAAGTTCCACTGCGCTGGCTCGCTGAATATGTTCCCCTGGCTTTCGACGAGAAGATAGTAAAAGAATTGGCTCAGCAACTCACTGCAGCCGGCTTGGAGGTCGAAGGGATTACGACGATCGGAGAACTGAGTGGAGCTGTTGTCGGCAAGGTCATCGATCAACGGCCCCATCCCCATGCTGATCGTCTTTCCATCTGTCAGCTCGACCTCGGCGACGAGGAGATTGAGGTTGTCTGCGGAGCACCGAATGTCATCGTGGGGGGTAAAGTCCCGGTGATTCGCGCTGCCGGCCGGCTACCGACTGGGTTTGTCATTGAAAAGAGAAAGATTCGCGGTGTCAGATCGATGGGAATGATCTGCTCCAAAGAGGAATTAGGATTGGAAGCCAAATCCGAGGGGATCTGGAACTTCGACCCACATCTTGATATTGCTTTAGGTATGGATCTCGCCTCTTTGCTGGAGTTCGATGATTTTATCTTCGACATCAAGGTCTTCTCCAACCGTCCTGATTGTTTAGGAATTTTCGGGGTCGCACGCGAAGTAGCGGCGATTATTCAGGCCGAGCTCCATTACCCGGCAGTTCAGCTCCGCGAAGAGTCCCGGCGGGCCGACGAGTTGATAGCGATCACGATTGAAGACCCGCAGGATACTCCACGTTACAGCGCCCGCATTATTGAGGGAATCGTAATCGGACCTTCGCCGTTATGGCTGGAGCACCGTCTGATCAAGGCCGGAATGCGGCCTCTTCTCAACGCTGTCGATATAACCAACTATGTGATGCTCGAGCTGGGCCATCCCCTTCATCCGTTCGATTATGATTCTCTTGCCGAAGAGATAATTATTCGGCGCGCCCATCCTGGGGAACAATTTCGCACTCTGGATGGAATTGACCATACTCTCAATTCAACGATGCTGTTGATCGCTGATACCACCGGTCCGGTGGCGATCGCCGGCGTAATGGGCGGAGAAAGGAGCGGGCTGCACCGTGATACAACGCGTATCCTCCTTGAAGCAGCCTGTTTTGATCCGATCACCATTCGACAGAGCGCGCATGCTCTCTCTCTCTCCACAGAGGCGTCGTACCGTTTCGAGCGAGGGCTCGATCCGCAGATGACAACACAAGCGGCAAATCGTGTCTGCTCTCTCTTGCAGGAACTCACCGGTTGTCGCATACTGGCGGGAATAGTCGATCGATATCCTGCTCCGCGCAAACGTCTATCTGTCACCTTGCGGCCACCAAAGGTACAACATCTTCTCGGTTGCCCGATCAGTTGCGAAGAGATCACTGAGATCCTGCAGCGGCTGGAGATCGAAGTAACAGCAATAGGCGATGATCTACAAACCGAGATTCCCTCTTTTCGCACTGACTTAGTGCGCGAGATCGATTTATGTGAAGAAATCGCCCGTGTCTATGGTTATGCTAATATCCCTTCCATACAGCCGCAGGGGATGTTGGAAATGGGGAAGACCGATCGCGTCGAGGCATTTAAGCGTAATGTGCGATCGATCCTTGTCGGTTTAGGGCTGACTGAGATCATCACCGATGGATTTACCAACGAGAAGTGGAGCAAGCAATTATCGCTCACCGAAGACGATCTGGTAATGGTGCAAAATCCGATGACCGGCAGCCAGAGGACCCTCCGCGGGACTCTGATTCCGGGGTTAATGAGAACAGTTGAACACAATCTAAATCACCGTATCATCGGGGGAATGATCTTTGAACTGGGAAGGACCTTCTCGCGCTCTCAAGGTGAACGAGAAGTCCTTGCCGGCGTTCTTTTCGGGCGTAAAGCAATTCCTTTAGAAGGCAAGGAGCAGATCGATCTGCTGGAGTCAAAAGGGGTCGTTAATTCGCTCCTTGCGGCGATCACGGATCAGAGGGTGACTTTCTGTTCTGATCACTCTCCTTTATTCATCCATCCGGCTCGGGGAGGAAGAATCGAAATCGCGGGTAAACCAAGCGGGTGGCTCGGAGAACTCGCGCCAACGATAGCGCAGTCCCTGCCGCAATCACCGCGGATCGTTCTCTTTGAAATCAGCTTGCACGAATTAGTGCAATTTGTAGTCGATGAAAGAGATAGAGAGTTCATACCGCTGTCCAAATTCCCTCCTTGCAATCGTGATCTCTCTTTGCTCGTTCCTCCTTCTCTGGAAGAAGTGATAATTCGCCAAGCGATCACTGTCCATCCAGAAGTAGAGAATCTCTTCCTCTATGACATCTATCAGGGAGAGAAAATTGCGCCCAACCGCAGTTTAACCTATGAAATTTCGTTCAAGGCAGCAGATCGCACTTTGACTGACGAGGAGGTCGATGAGGTTATAGCGCAAATAGAGAGAGAGCTACAAAAGATCGATGTCCACATTCGAAAGTGATCAATTACTATGGATAAAGTGATCATCACACGCAGCAGCGAAGAGACAGAAAAGATCGGAATTGAGCTTGCATTGTCTCTGCGTGATGGCATGGTAGTCTCCCTGGTCGGTGAACTGGGAACTGGGAAGACGACATTGGTGAAAGGAATCGGCAAAGGATTGTTGATCAGTTACGAGATTACATCACCCAGCTATCTATTGGCCAAAGAGTATTGCGGGCAACTTGTGCTTCATCATCTCGATGCATATCGCATCTGTTCGATTGCCGAGTTGCATGAAGTAGGACTCGACGAACTCCTTCCCCCGGCAGAGGGAGTCACGGTGATCGAATGGGCCGACCGTATCGCTGGGATGGACGAGATCAGCGACATTTCAGTCAGCATCGACTATCTTGATTTAGAGAGTCGCAAAGTAGCGATCAACACAAAAAAGCGAACTTAACGCCTCTCTGCCGCTAAAGGAACGGCACAGATAAAAGAACAGGCAATGATGATCAGTGCCTGTTCTATCCGTGGTGCTTATCACTGTTGACATTTGCCGTTCTTAGCGGTTCAATGACCTCTGCGAGCCGTTTTGCGCGGTTTTTACGCAATAAATGTAATCCGGTATCAAGGTCTTGAATCCAGCGCTTTACCTGCAGTTCTAATAAATCCTTGGTTGTCTCAGCTCTTTTGCCGTTTGGCGCAGTAGTTCGGCGAACAAGCTTTTCAGGTGATGCAGCTCTTTTTTCGACCTGCTTCAGCGATAGTTTGAACCGCCCGTCAGCAGTCTTGCCGATTATTTTGACCGTTGCGCAAGTTCCTACTTGGAGCCAGTCACCAATATGGCGGACATATCCATGAGAAATTTCTGATATATGGATAAGCCCGATCACATCTTCAGCGAGAGTCGCGATAGCGCCGTACTTCTTTAATGCGATGATCTCGCAGTTGATAATATCTCCTAACTCCATTGTAACCTCTCATGTCAGGCAGTTTTACTTTCTACTTCACATCGGCTGAATATCTATCGTGCACTTTTTTGGATGCGACCCGATCGTATACAACGTGCACATACGTCTATTCGGCTTGATTTTCCATTGACAATAGCATGCACACGCTGCAAATTGGGCAGTCTCTGTTTTTTGGTGTGTTGATGGGAGTGGCTGACAGTATTGCCAAAATCCGCTCTTTTACCGCATACAGCACAAATTCTTGCCATTTTCATCTCCTCTTTTTATCGTAGTTTATAATTTAGAAATTTCCTTCTGGTCACAGATTTTTGTGGATCAATAAGATAAATTCCATTTACTTTCTATATTTAAAATCCTGATTTTTCTGCGTTCTCTTTAAGAAAGGACCGAGGTTTAGAGTCCAGAAGTTTCTTTTCCTTGCATTTCTTAACCCAAAACCCAAAACCCAAAACCCATAACTCAAAACTTTCTTCGGCTTTTCTTTCTTAACTTCGTTCCTCGATCCTCGTGCCTCGTTCCTCG
>DOHL01000014.1:0-7760 GCA_003535305.1 Candidatus Acetothermia bacterium | reverse complement strand
TCCTCGTGCCTCGATCCTTAAACCCTTAACCTTCTTTTCTGCTAAAGGCTTGGTCACATAGAACGGTTCAATAATGCAGAGTGAATTGGATTTAAAATCTATCTCCTCAGCCAAAGCCAAACGGATAATTTGCACCGGCGAGGGACGATTGAACCGCTTATGGGCGACTATCGCTCCGGTGATCGTCTCTAATCGTTGACGGAAAAGATCTGCTCCACTCCCGATGAAAATCATTTCTCCTTCCTGTTCGGCCCGGTTTATTACTTCAGCGATATTCATTGCCTCAACTTCATCTCTTTGGCTGCCTTCTTTGAACCAAGCCGTATAGACGATTTCACGTCTGTCTTTGACTAATACACAGAGGTTTTCCGCGTCTGCGCGCGCGCGATAGCTATCTATCCCCCTGATCCCGACGAGTGGGATATTCAACGATTGGCATAATCCCTGGGCAAAGGCTATTCCGATCCTAAGACCGGTAAACGAACCCGGGCCTCGATTTAAACAGACCGCATGAATATCCGTTATCTTAACCTCTCTTCGGGCTAATAGTTGCTCAATCGCAGCGGTCAATCTCTTTCCATGGCTCATCGGAGCGTCAAAGAGCAATTCGTCACAGAACTCCTCTCCATCCGCAGAAAGAGAGACCATTGCCACTCCACCCAATTCTTCGGAAGTGTCGATTCCTAATGCAATCATCATTTGTCAATGTTACGGGAGGAGTGGTAATGGTTCAAGGAAGCGATAAATGATACGCTGTCTCTGAGCTTCTTCTCTGCCATCAAACTATGTAATTCCGCGACATCTTTACCGATCTGGCGACGGAGGAGTTCGATGGTGGAAAATTTTACATCATCACGAATCTTCTTAAGTAAATGGACTTCCATCATTACACCGTATAGATCTCCTTTATCTTCTCCTGGTAGATGAACTTCTATTCGCGTCTGCTTCTGATGCAAGGTAGGGCGTTGGCCGATGTACAAGAGCCCATCGGCAGCATAAGATTTCCAATGGATACGCGCAGCAAAGATCCCTGCCGCAGGCCGAACCAATGAGTCTTCGATGGTAAGATTAGCGGTAGGATAGCCGATTTCACGACCCTTGCGATCTCCTCTGATGACTTTACCGATAAGGGAGAACGGCCGGCCCAGAAGTTTATTGGCCTCGCTTATCTTGCCGGCATCGACCAAAGACCTGATCCGTGTGCTGCTTACCGGTTGGAGTGGTTTATCTTCACTGTAAAGTACGGGGACGGTCACTATATCCAAACCGTGGAGATCACCGAGCTCGATCAAATTGGACAGATCGCCCTTTCGTCCTCGGCCGAAACGGAATCTCTCTCCCACGACAACGTAGCGTGCATGGAAGCGGTCGACGATCACAGTACGGACAAACGTTTCGCTATCGAGATTGCAGATCGCGGAGAATTCAATCTCTTCCACTTTATCGACGTAAGTGCGCAAAATAGCTTGTTTCGCTCTGTAAGGCATAAGAAGAGCACGATCATTGCCTGTCAAGCGGGGAGGAAAGGTGAATGTACAAGCAACCGCAGGCAGTTGCTTGGCATCTGCCACCTCTTTCGCGCATTTCAATACCTGTTGATGGCCGATATGGATTCCATCAAATGTCCCCATTGTTATTACAGTTTTCTGTCCCATCCTGCCCTCTTAATTCCTGAAGCGGTGAATAGATATTAGTTGATAACTGAACTCGGCTCAAGATAATAGGACGAAGATTGTCAGGATTAAAGAAGGTGGTAGGTAATGGGTAATGGGTGATGAGGGAAAGAAAGTTTTGAGTTTTGGGTTTTGGGTTAAGAAAGAGGGGAAGGTTTGTAACCCAATGAACTTTCTGTTTCAGCCTCTTGGCCATGGACCTTGGACCTTGGACATCTTTCCAAACGTCAAAACACAAGCTCTGGCCTCGACTTTTCTCATAACTTTATGCGAGATGCGAGCGTATTTCTGCGTGAGTACATTCGATCTCTTGACGGACGCAGATCTAACATGTAAACTGAAAAGACATAAAAAAAATAGAACTATTACCCAACAAGAAGAAGCTAATACAGAACGCTATCTTTGCTGATATCGATGAGGTTGTAACGATCGTTATTGCCGTCTTTATTCAGCCAATGTCACAAACTACTTGTTTTCCATAATATTTCACTTTTAGTTAATGAAGATATTCATCCGGATAGCGCAAAATGCAATCGATGCGGAGTTTAAGTTTGCAAGCAAAGCATGACTATGAAGACGCGAATATGTGATTTATTAAAGATGAAGGATACTGTTGGAGTGCACCCTCCGCAGCAAAAAATGACTGCCGGCGCGGTGATTGAGAGCACGCAGCTTCCAGATATAGTGACTCTCATGATGAAGCAACACAGCGGCGCACCGGCGAAACTACTTGTCAAGCAAGGCGATGTGGTGAAGACCGGACAGTTGATCGCTGAAGCAACGGCATTCATCTCCGCGCCGGTGCACGCCACCCTCTCTGGCGAGGTAAAGCGGATCTCTTCTGTTGTACATCCGCTCACCGGCGAGCTAACGACCGCGGTGACGATCGTCTCTGATGGGGCCGATGACTGGGTGGAGACTGTGATGGTCGATCCGGACGGACTGTCACGCGAGGAGATCATCGCCCGCGTGCAAAGGGCGGGGGTCGTGGGGCTGGGCGGGGGCGGATTTCCGACCTATATTAAGCTCCAACCGCCGGCAGATAAGCCGATCCACACTGTTATTGCCAACGGTGCGGAGTGTGAGCCTTACATCACCGCAGATACGCGGCTGATGATCGAGAATCCGGAGAGGGTCGTCGCCGGACTACAGATCGTCATGCGGGTGATGAAAGCGGAGCAGGCCTACATTGCAATTGAGGAGAACAAGCCGGAGGCGATCGCGCGACTGCGCGCCTATCTCGCGCAGCTTGATCTGCCGCATGTGCATCTCTTTGTCCTTAAAGCATGCTACCCAATGGGCGAAGCAGCAGTCTTGATACGGGAGGTCCTCGGAGTTGAGGTTCCAGAAGGCGGACGCGCGCGTGATGTGGGAGTGCTCGTGCAGAACGTCGGCACTATCGCTGCGATCTATGATGCTGTTGCCTGCGGTAAACCGCTCGTAGAACGAGTGATGACGATCACCGGGATGGTCGCTAAGCCGAAGAACTTGCTTGTACGCTTCGGAACAACTGCGTCTCATCTCATTGCGCTGTGCGGGGGGGTAAAACCGGGCGGTGATGAATTGCTCTTCGGCGGCCCGATGCTCGGCATTGCTCAACTCTCATACGATTCCCCAGTGACTAAATCTGTCAACTGCGTGCTTGTAAAACAGAGCATTATGAAAGAAGAGCGTAACTGTGTGCGTTGTGCCCGTTGCATCACGGTCTGTCCGATGGGACTGATGCCGCTGATGTTTTATAATTACGTGCGTAAAACGATCTACGACAGGCTGGCCGAATACCGGCTTGAGACCTGTATGGAGTGTGGGTCCTGTGCTTACGTCTGCCCGGCAAAGATTCCACTCGTCTCCTATATCCGGATCGGAAAGGATGAGCTATGGAAGCAAACAACCGACAAATGACCAGAGGAGAGTAGAGTGATGAAATCAGAATCACCGACTGGCCACCAGCCACCGCTCGTCCTCTCTTCCGCGCCTCACCTCAAAGGGAGGACGTCGATTGAGCGGGACATGTACATCGTTACTGGTGCGCTACTACTTCCTTTTTTCGGTGCGGTTTATTTCTTCGGGCTCTATGTATTGCTCATGCTCGTCACTGCACTGATCACCGCGGTATTCAGCGAGTATATCTGCAAGATGATGCGTAAGAAGGTATTTCGTATGGATGGAAGCGCTGTTGTCACCGCGATCCTGTTTACACTAACGCTTCCACCGCGTACTCCGCTGTGGATAGTGGCAGTAGGCGCATTCTTTGCCATCGCGATCGGCAAGGAGGTCTTCGGCGGACTGGGGCAGAATATCTTCAATCCGGCGCTCGCTGGGCGGGCCGTCGTCGGGGTCAGCTTTCCAGTGCATTTTACCGAATATATAGCACCGACTGCTCCTTGGCTTGTCGATGGAGTGACTACAGCCACCCCGCTGGCGGTCGGCGCAGCCCCGTACTGGAATCTGTTCATCGGAAACGTTGCCGGCAGCCTGGGCGAAACTTCGGCCCTGTTGATCCTTATCGGGGGGATCATTCTCATCGCTACCGGCCTGATCAAGTGGCAGGTTCCTCTCTTCTTCATCGGCTCTGTTGCCCTCCTCAGTCTTCTTTTGGGACAGGACCCGCTCTTTCACATCCTCGCCGGTGGACTGATGCTCGGCGCCTTTTTCATGGCGACTGACTATGTCACAACGCCGCTTACCACAAAAGGGAAGATCATCTTTGCGATCGGAGCAGGGATATTGGTCGTGTTGATCCGCTTGTTTGCTCACATGCCCGAAGGGGTTGCCTATGCTATTCTACTGATGAATGCAGTAACCCCACTGATTGACCGCTATATCCGGCCGCGACCATACGGCTACCAAGGAAGAAAAATGGGGGCGATACGATGATTAAGAGAAGCAGCGGGTCGTTTACAATACTATTCTTGACACTTATTGTTTTTCTGTCGGTCGTTACTCTCTCCCTGACCGACGATCTTACACAGGAGCGGATTGCGGCCGCACGCCAGGCAGCGATCAAGAGGATGCTCATTTCTCTCTTCTCGGAGATGGAGGCGTATCACTATGACGCCCAACTGCGGATATATACGATCTTTGAGGCCGGCAAACCGATCGGACAAGCATTCATGGTACAGGCCGGCGGTTATGGGGGGCCGATCGATATTATGGTTGGTCTGGAGACTGATTACAGCCTGCGCGGGATTCGGATCGTCTCCCACCGTGAGACTCCAGGGTTGGGAGCGAGGATCACCGAGGCAGCGTTCTTAGAGCGGTTTGTCGGACTTACTGTCGAGCAAATAGCGCTCACCCGCGACAACGGTAGAATAGACGGAATAACCGCGGCCACGATCAGCGTCCGCGCTGTGGTCGACAAGGTAAGAGAGGCGATCATCACGAAGATCGATCTTCCAAACGTAGAGAAGGAGGAATGATATGCGTTATCTGAAGAAGGATTTTATTGCCGGGATCATCCGCGCCAACCCGATCTTTATCCTCCTACTTGGGCTCTGTCCGGCCCTGGCGGTGAGCACATCGCTGGATAACGCCATCGGAATGACCGCTGCTGCAACATTCGTCCTGCTCGGGGCGAACATCATCATCGCCGTGATCAGACGATACATACCCAAACAAGTGCGGATACCGGTCTTCATCGTTATCATCGCAACCCTGGTTACGATCGTCGATCTGTTACTGCAAGGATTTGCTCCGGCGCTCAGCAAAGCCCTGGGGATCTTTATCCCGTTGATCGTGGTGAATTGTATGATTTTGGAAAGGGCAGAAGCGTTCGCCAGCAAGCAGAGTGTAGGCCGGTCGATCATGAATGCACTGGGCACGGGGATCGGTTTCGGGTGGGCGTTGACGTTGATCTCGCTCATTCGGCAACTTTTTGGCACCGGATCGCTCTCTCTGTTCGGCCGGCAGTTGCTTACCATCCCCGGGCTCGCCAGAGAACCGGCGATTATCTTTCTCTTTCCAATGGGCGCGTTCTTCGTAGTCGGTCTCCTGCTCGCTCTGTTTAAGTGGTTGGGGGTGAGTAATAATGCGTGAATTGGTGGCGATCTTCTTTGGCATGGCGCTGGTGAACAACCTTGTGCTGGTGCGTTTCCTCGGCCTGTGCCCGTTCTTCGGAGTCTCTGCCAAACTGACCAACGCGCTCAGCATGAGCGCTGCCGTGCTGCTGGTTATGCTGGTCTCCTCTACTGTAACTTGGCCGATCTATCACCTCCTTCTCGTCCCTCACCAAATACAGTTCATGGAGACCGTGATCTTCATCCTGGTGATCGCTGTGCTCGTGCAGATTATCGAGATAACGATCCGCCGCACTAACCTCGCCCTGTACAAGGCATTGGGGATCTACCTACCGCTCATCACGACTAACTGCGCCGTGCTCGGATTGGCGTTCATCAATATTCATCAGGAGCACACCTTCCTTGAGTCGATCTTCGCCTCTCTCGGAGCCGGAATTGGGTTTACCCTTGTTCTTATTATCATGTCAGGGATGCGCGAGCGGCTGGAGATAGCCGACCTACCGCACGCCTTTGAAGGAACACCGATTGCATTCATCATTGCGATGTTCTTAGGGCTGGCCTTCCTGGCGTTTGCAGGGATGATCGGATGAGCAGCCAACCGATCATTACGATTCTTCTTTTGACCCTCATCGGGCTCGGGGCGGGAGTGGCGATCTTCGTGATCAGCAAAGTTCTTCCTAAGGAGGACCCGTCGTTCGAGGAGGCGGAAAAGATCAAAGATCTTCTTCCAGGAGGCGAGTGCGGCGCCTGCGGTTATCCCGGTTGCTTTGCCTACGCGCAGGCAGTGGCCAAGGACAGGCAGATGCCGGCGCGAGCCCCCTGTCGGCCACTGGTGCAGGACGAGGAAGGTCTGCGCCGATTCGAAGCGCACCTCGGGTTGTCGCTAAATATGGCGCAGTTGGGGAGGAGAGCGTTAGTCCACTGTAGCGGCGACTCACCGAACATCGCTACGTACAACGGAATAAACTCCTGTCGTGCCGCGGTGCAGCTTGCCTCGGGGTTCAGGGAATGCCTGTACGCTTGCCTCGGACTCGGTGATTGCGCGCATGCCTGTCCGGTAAATGCGATCACGATCGATCCTGAGCGTCGGGTAGCGGTAGTCGATTGGAAAAAGTGTATCGGATGTGGGCTCTGTTCCCCAGCTTGCCCGCAGGATCTCATCGATCTTGTCCCTAAGGCGATGCCACAGTATCTGGGTTGTAATTACCAGGCAGCAAAAGAGATACCAGGAAGGAAACGTTGCGCGGTTGGTTGTATCCATTGCCGGATCTGCGTTAAGGTCTCGCCGGACGGAGAAGTGGGCTGGAGCGCAGAGAAGGATCTACCCTGTTTCGATCCGCAACGATCTCGCTTGGCAGCGGCAGCAATCGCCAAGTGCCCCCGCAAGATTATTTTAAGAACCGCGGCGCCTGAGAAATCAGAATAGAAAACAAAGGATCAGTTAAGCTTTCAATTTCTCTTTGAACGAAGCTGTTGGAAATAGAGATGCGGTTCTTGCAGTATGTCAGAGCCGAATAGTGCCTTGTTGCAGTTCCTTTACATATCCCAGATTATACATTAATAATTAACCACAGAGACCATTCACCCTGTTAGATAGCAAACATCTAACAGGGCAGGGAGAAAGATATTAAATAAGGTTCCTCACGCTCTAGGCAAGGTAAATCAATTTTCTTTCTCTCGCCAAGACGCCAAGATCGCTAAGAAGAATTAATCTCCATTCTGATTGCCTGTTATTCTTTGCGCCTGCCCTGCACAATGACTGTGCAGAGCCTGCCTGTGCGTGCCGCACGCAGACAGGCCTTTGCGAGAGATTTCACCTCTGCAGTTACCTTTGAGCTACCTCAACTTAACCGTGAAGAACCTTAAATAAAAGAAAAAACTCCATTTTGTTATTTTTCCCTGCCCGCGGCAGGCAGGTCTGTGCGCTCTTTTGGTGAAAAGAATAGGATGAGAACATGCTAAGTTTTATATTAGAGAACACAGAGAACTACTTAGAGAATCACAGAATTTTTTATCTTTAGAATAATCTCTGTGTCCTCTGTGGTTTTATTAACGCATATTTTGGGATAAC
>DOHL01000158.1:3177-9046 GCA_003535305.1 Candidatus Acetothermia bacterium | reverse complement strand
GCAGGGAACTGCACAGGGCAAGAGTTCGCAGGGTTGACACAAGACCAATGAGCGGTTAAAGTTAAGCTGATATGCATTTGGAGGCGGCGCTTTGATTGCGATCTGCCTGCCATCTACTCTCTTTACCAAGTTGGCTGACAAAATCGTAGCAGGCGGGAAGAGACGAAATATAAGCGCTGAAGAAGGGATGAAGCCCCGTGAACGTTATATTGCCGACAGTGCTAATTGTAACTTATTCCTCATCTTCTTCGGATTCACCGGAGTCGCCCTGCTGGTTTTGACGCCGGCAACACTGTCGATAGACCGATTCGTTGCGCATGAGTTCATTGACGGCACCTCCTTGTTCTTCCATGTTTACTTGTTCTTTCTCGCAATTTTAGGGTTGAATCTCGGTGCGCTGGAGGCGGAATATCTTGCTGGGACAGGTAAATCGGCACACCAAGCTATCCGGCGATTGCTCGGAGGAATCGCGCTTGCCTGTTTTATTACGATACCGTACATCATCTTCTATCGCGGAGTGATCCGCGCCCCCTGGCCTCCACTCCTCGCGATAACGATATACGTACTGTTGATTGGCGCCTTATTCGCTGTTGTCAGCCTGTATTTAGAACGAATAACCAGCGGAACGATATTAGGCTATCTGTCGAAGTACTTTCTTTTGTTCCTCTATTTATTTGGCTTTGCTTTCATACTGCCGCAGATAAACCCGTTGATCATTATTTCGCGGTTACTGGCAAGCCGGGAAGCAGTATCACTACTGGAATTCATCGTCGTCTATGCAGTGCCGCTGGGGTTGATCGCTCTTGTTGTATGGGGTATTTTAAACTACAAAGCCAAGGGGAAACGTTATGGATCGGTACGCTAAGATCGAACGGAGGGTCAAGCAACGGGGATGTCATCTGCAGGGAGTTCGCATTGCGTTAATCAGCCTTTGCACTGTTCTTGTTTTCGCCTGCGTGGCGGCATTCTTTCAGCGATGGGGAATCTTACCGCTCCACCCTCTTCCTTTTCTGATCATTACTGGATTCGTCTTCTTCGCAAGCGGCACGATCGCTTATCTCCTTGGACGGAGCAAGAAAATCGATCTGGCGCGGCTCCTCTTCCGCGTTGACCTCGCGCTCAAGACCGACGAGCAATTGATTGCCCTCTATGAAGTCCGCCGTTTTGGTAAGCGAGGTTTTTATGATGCGCTTACGCGCGAGTTGAGCGTAACCGCTTCCCACGCCAGCAAGGCTTTGCGCCTGCCAACCATTGACCGAGGAGCGATCGTTGTTCTCATCCTCTTAATCACAGCTCTGCCGCCGGCTCTCTTTGCCGGAATCGGATTACCGGAGGAAATACCGGCACCACTGTTAACGACGGAAGAAAGATATAATGATGAAGTGATCAGCGAGCTGCCGCCTACTGAGTATCCTCCTTCTGGTGAATACCGAACTGTTGCGCCGCAGGATGAACCAGTCAGGGAACAAGCGGAGATGATTCCCCATCACCCATTGGAGGATATCCTTGCCGAGTTGTGGGGAATCGACCCACTGAGTATCGCCCGCGAGGGGGAAGGCGGCGGAGATCTGCGCGCGTTGCTCGATCGACAACGCGCGGTCAATGAAGCATTGCAGGATCTTCTCGCTCAAATCGAGGAACGTTTGCGCGACGAGACAGAACAAGAGCTGACCACTGCGGAAAGAGAAGCATTAATGGAGTTACAGCGCAAAGTGGCTCATCCCGCACTACAAGAGGCGATTGAGCAGGTTCTTGCTGCCGACGATCCTGAGACGTTACAGGAGATGATCGCTGAGGCGCTGCAGCAAGCAGCGACACAGGAGCGAGAAGATCGTGAAATGACCGCTGTCGCTGAAGCCGTTACTCCCCCGCAATTAGATGGTGAGATCGCTGATCATCACAATGATGAAGAGATCGCAGACGAAGTAATGGCAGCGGCGCGGGAAGATGCCGCCCAAGAAGCAAGAGAGAGAACAGCAAGACAAGGTGATGATCCTGGTCGACAGCTCGATGAACAATTAGCGATAGACGAGGATATCCGTGCCGGCGCAGAAGGCCTTCCTGCCGGCGAACAAGAGATAAGAGAGATCCCATCAGAATTTATCCATTTCAAACTTAGCGGCCAATTCGGTCCTACAGGCGAGATAGAAGAGTTTCTCACCAAGGGCGTTCCTCTTGAAACGCTGCCGCAAATAGGCCCGGCTGGTGAGTTCCGCTATGTGCTCAATTACGATCTGGCACGCGCAATTCTCACTGGACGACTGCTTCCGGAGCATCTGCAGCAGGTGGTAAAAGAGTACTTCCGCGCGATAACGGAAAGGGAGAGAAGATGACGACAGAGACAGAGATACGTGATTTACAGGGAGTTTTTCAGCGACTGAAGAAAACGATCGGAACGGTAATCGTCGGTCATGAGGAGGTAGTTGAGGCAACGCTCATCTGTCTACTATGTGGCGGCAATCTCCTGTTGGAAGGGGTGCCGGGATTGGGAAAGACGTTGCTGGTGCGGACGTTGGCCTGCGCACTGGGATTGAAATTTGCTCGCATCCAGTTTACTCCTGATCTGATGCCGGCCGATATCATCGGTACGAACATCATCTCTGAGAACAGTGGTCAACGTCGCTTCTCTTTCTCGCCTGGTCCTGTCTTCGCCAATGTTCTCCTTGCTGATGAGATCAATCGGGCGACACCGAAAACACAATCAGCGCTGCTGGAAGCGATGGAAGAATGCACTGTCACCGTAGGGAACACTACTCACCAGTTGGAAGAGCCGTTTATCGTTCTTGCCACACAGAATCCGATCGAGATGGAAGGGACGTATCCCCTGCCGGAGGCACAGCTTGATCGCTTCTTCTTAAAAGCGATCGCCCGTTACCCAACATTGGATCAATTGACGGAGATCACCCAGCGCAACACCGAAGCGAACGGCCGCCAGAGCAGTCTTCCTTTCAGCCGTAATTTGCCCGCGCAGGTGATCAACGCAGAAGAGATCCTGCGAGCACGACAGGTGATAAGCGAATATCCGCTTGCCGATCCACTGCGTAATTACGTAAGTCGCCTTGTTCTCGCCACCCATCCCACATCAGCGAATGCACCACAACAGGTACGGGAATACGTGGAATACGGCGCCAGTCCACGTGCTGCTCTCAGCTTGATTATGGGGGCAAAGGCGCATGCCTTTCTCTCTGGTAAATTCAATGTGCGGATAACGGATCTGGAGGCCGTTTTCTTTCCCGCGATGATCCATCGCATAATTTTGAACTTCAAAGGGGAGGCAGAAGGAATCCAGGTCGAGGAAGTGCTGACAGCAGTGCAATCAGCGACAGCGAAGATCTTATGAAGATAGGCAGATTGACCGATGAGGATTTTCTCCACCGTTTGGCGAACTTAAAATTCATTGTCAAAGGACGACGACAAGGAAAGTTTGTCGGCGCCCATTATTCGCCGCGCGCCGGTGTCAGCTTGGAGTTCGCTGACTATCGCCCCTATTTTGAGGGAGATGATTTTCGTTACGTCGATTGGAATGTTTATGGACGCAGCGACCATCTGCTTGTCAAAATATTCACCCGTGAGGTCGATCTTCCGCTTTATCTCATCCTCGACTTGAGCGGGTCGATGGAGGTGGGAGATCCGCCTAAAGCATGGTATGCCGCTCGGCTCGCTGCCGCGCTCAGTTATGTGGGGCTGCGCACAATGGATCGAGTCGGTATCTATCCATTCACCGACCGACTTGCTGTTGGCATCCCTCCGCGACAGGGAATGAAACATCTGTTCAATATCTTCCGCTATCTGGAGGCGATCGAGCCGGGCGGACGGACCGCGCTCGACAATGCACTGGATGAATTTGTGAAGCAGACCGCAGAGAGCGGCCTTGTGTTTATTATCAGTGATCTTCTCTCCCCTGCCGGATATCAGCGCGGATTATCACACCTGCTGCACCGCGGTGATCAAGTGGTGATCCTGCAAGTGCTCGCTCCGGAGGACCTCGTTCCCCAGATGAGCGGCGAAGCAGAGATCGAAGGAGTAGAGGAGGAAGGACGCCTCGATCTCACAGTCGGTTCACAGTCGGTCGCTGTTTATCGTAACCGGCTCGTCGCCCATAATGAAGAGATTCGCGCCTTCTGTATCAACCGTGGAATAACCTACCTGCAAATCCCGACGGACACGGCGTTGGAAGAGGTAATCTATCATAAATTACGCGCAGGGAGAGTAATAAGATGATTATCCATAACTTTGCCGCGCTCTCTCTGTTTGCGCTCGGCGGCGCGGTGATTCTATTCCACTTTTTGCGGCGACAACGACAGCGATATCGTGTTTCAGCCCTCTTTTTGTGGGAAGGATTACGCAGCGATCCTCACTCGCTTGCCGAGCGGATCCGCTCGCGTATCGATCTGCTTCTTTTGCTTCAACTTCTCGCTTTAGCGTTGCTTGTCATCGCCCTTAGCCGGCCCGCTCTGCTCACTCCGGCACAGCGTCTTCATGGACTGGCGATTGTTATCGACGGCAGCGCGAGCATGCAGACGATGGTTAAGCCAGGGGTGAGTCGCTATGAGATTGCTCAGCGATATGCGCTGACGCTCCTCGAACGCTTCCCTACGACTCCGGTAACGATATTGCAATTGAGCAGCGCGCCAGAGGTCCTCTTTCCTCTCTCTGCCGATCACCGCGGTGCACGTCAAGCTCTTCAGGCAGCGCAACCAACGATCCTCGGCGACGGCAGTATCGATCTGTTAGCGGGAATGATCGCCGGCCAAGGTGGCATCGATCGCTTCGCGCAAATCATTTATTTCACCGACCATCCATTGACGTGCCCGTTGGTATATCAGCTCGTTGAGCGGGGTTTTCGGCAACAGATCATCACCGGCGGAAGTAACGTGGCGATCGGTGCGTTCACTATGCGAGAGAATATCGACCAGCCGGGCAGCACCGCATTTATCAGCCTTGTCAATCACAGCGAACGTTTTATCGACACTGTATTGCGTGTGAGCGACGGCGTGCGGACGGTGCGTTTCGATGCCTTCCTCCTCCCCAATGAGACACGGGACTATATTTTGCCGTTCCCTGTCCATGAGGGGACGACATTTATCGCGTCGATAGATAGTGATGACGACTTTCTCTTCGACAACGACCGCTTCTTCGCGCTTGAGCGGCCGATCGAACGTCGCATCCGCTGGGTGGGACGCGAAGATCGATTCTTGCAAGCAGCGATCCGCGTAATATGGAACGCAATCTTCGTCGCTGCCGACGATCCAGGGCCTGTCGATCTTATTATCGCTAATGATACGACATTGCCTGCTGATGTGCGTGGAAATATTTTGCTTATCAACTCCGCGATTGAAGAGATGATAGATATCGGTGACGAGATCCCTGGTGGGCCGGTCGTTGTGGAAACTCCGCGTGATCCATTACTTACTGGAATAACAGCGGAAGGATTACGCGTCTGGTCTCTATCGGACGCCACGTTCCCCGATGGCGAGATCCTCCTCTCTATCGCCGGCCGGCCGCTCCTCTATCGATTGGCTGATCACGAGCGGCGTCTGATCTTCTTTGCCGCTGATCTGCGCTGGACAAACCTCCCGCTGACAGTTGATTTTCCGATTTTAGTCAACAATATTCTCGCGTGGTTCCAACCGATGCCACACAGCCCTTTCTACCTGCGCGGAGCACCTGTCTGGCATGCTGTCGGAGAGCCGCTGGCGCTGGACCGCTTCCCTGATCTGCAAAAGATTATCGACTCCTATGGCAATGTGCTGGATGCAGAAGATAGCTACTACTTTAGACCTTCTCAACCAGGGTTATACACGATCGTTACAGGGCGCGGCACGTACTATCTGGCAGTCAATATTCCTGCCGCCGAGTCTGTATTTCC
>DOHL01000158.1:0-2794 GCA_003535305.1 Candidatus Acetothermia bacterium | reverse complement strand
CTGGATGATGTCGTCGCAGCAGTACAAGGAGAACGACCGTTGTGGCGTTATTTGGCGCTCTTGGCCCTCTTCGCGCTGATCATCGAGCTCTATCTCTATGATCGCTCGCTATTTGGAAATTGGAAGAGATTGAGGAGGAAGAGATGATCGCATTCGCTCGGCCGCTGTTTCTGCTCCTTCTCGTGGTTCCGCTCGGCTTATCTGGGTGGGCTGTGGCTACGCGCCGTAGTTATGTTGCAACGCAAGGCCGAAGGTTTAAGGGGCTGCTGCGCGCATTTCTTGTTTCAGTGTTGATCATCGCCTTGGCCGGTCCGCTGATCGGAGAGCGTAAGGTGCCGAACAATGTTTATTTGCTCGTCGATCTGTCAGCGAGCGTGATGGCAGCGATCGAAGCAGAGCAACTGGCCGAACAGATCGATGAACTGGTAGTAGCGAATCCAGACTATCAATTCGGCCTGATCACATTCGCTGCTGAGCCGCAGTTAGTTGTTCCTTTCCCATTGCGTCTGCCGCTTACGCCGCTGCGTCACCAGGGTGAAAAGAGCGGCACTGATCTCAGCGCAGCAGTCGACCTCGCCATTGCTACTTTCCCGGATGGCGGTCGGAACAAGATCGTGTTGCTGAGTGATGGCAGGATCACCTACGGGCTCGATAGAGGATTAGCCAAGGCACAGCTGGCCGGAGTGCCGGTCTCTGTTGTCCCGCTCGGACAGGAGGTGATCCCTGATTTCGCTATCGACTCCTTCTCTCTCCCGACAGTCGCCGAACCAGGTCGACCATTCCAGATTGAGGTCAGTATTGCCGCGACAACATCAGGTGAAGGAACGATCATCATCTACCGCGAAGGCGAGATCGTCTTTCTTCAGCAGCGAACGATCGAACGCGGCATCACTACCATTACATTCACCGATACTCTGGATGAAAAGGGCAAGCACCGTTATCAAGCGTTAGTCAGGGGTAAGGGCGACCTTCTACCGCAAAACGATCTTCTCCATGGTGCGGTGAGAGTCGATGGCGCACCCACGCTTCTCCTGCTCCACGGCGCTGAAGATATACCGCATTTGCGTCGTCTCCTTGCTGCGACAGGTCGTGGATTTGATACTTTCTCCCGTCAGGCGGGGACTATTTCGTTGGCTCAACTCTCTGCGTATCGCGCGGTGATAATGAGCGATATTGTCCTTGCTGCCCTTACTGATGCAGAGATCGCTGCCCTGCGTTATTTTGTTGGAGACCTCGGCGGCGGATTGTTGGTCATTGCCGGCGAAGAAGAGGTGCGCGGGATGACGGCCGGCGGGGTCGCTGATCTGTTGCCTGTATCGTATATCACACCGCAACGAGGACGGGAAGCCAGTCTATGTTTGGTGTTCGTCATTGACATATCGGCCAGTATGCGTGGCCGCGTGGGAGGAGCCACCCAACTCGATCTTGTCAAAGAGGCGGTGGTAGCAACTATAGCGACGCTCGATCGTGATGACAAGGTGGGAATCATCGTCTTCAATCGCCACTACGAATGGATCGTTCCGATCCAGCCGTTAGGTGACCGCCGTGCCATCTACCAAGCTCTTTTGCCGCTCAGAGCTGAAGGAGGGACGGATCTTTACGGCCCGTTGTGGGAAGCGATACGCGCTATCGAAGAGACCCCAGCCCGTTTACGCCACATCATCGTCCTCTCCGACGGCGAGACGATCATCCAGCCTGGTCGTCATTTTCATGTCATGCTCGATCATATCGGTGCTAATGAGTATTTCACTCTCTCAACGATCGGCACCGGTGTCGGCATCAATGAAATGTTACTGCGGCACTTCGCCTACCGCGGAAGGGGCCAGTTCCACTGGGCGCGGGACATTCGCGCTATCCCCGCGCTCACCGTTGCCGAAACTCAGCGTGTCAGCCGCCAACGATTCATCTCCGGCGAGGTCGCTGTTATCCCTCCTGTCGGGCAAGAGATTCTCATGATAGAGGAGATCATGCCTCTCCCTAAATTAGATGGCTATGTCCTCACCTTTCCCCGCCCGACTGCGTCTGTTGCGCTGCAAACAGCAAAGACCAATGATCCAATCTTTGCCGTTTGGCGCACCGGTTTAGGGAAAGTTGCGGTTCTCAATACCGATTTAGACGGTGATTGGTCATCTGAGTGGCTCGCTTGGCCGCAACTCTCACTCCTCGTGGACAAGATGATAAACTCTGTCTTCCCGGCTGGTATGACCGTTGCCGGTTTAAGGCCGGCAGTTGTTGTCGGAGAAGAGCAGATCACAGTTACTGTCGATGCCTACGGAGCTGATGGCTGGAAGAATTTTCTCTCTTTACGCGGCTTGATCCTGCCGGGCGAGATCGAATTTTCGCTCTCGCAAATCGGCCCGGGACGCTACCGCGCCCAGCTCCCTCTACTTCCTGTTGGTGGGTATCTCTTGCAGATTGAGGAATTAACACACAAGCAACGCGTAAGAACGATCTTCGTTATGCCGTACGCCGAAGAATACCGACAGATCGGCCTCGATGTCGACGCCCTGCTCCACATCGCCATGGCAACGGGCGGCAGCTATGTCGGAGATGAGATCATTCCTCCGCTTGCAGGCGAAGGAGAGGGGATATTCACTTACCGTGATATCTCTATGCCGATCCTGTTTGGCGCCTTACTCCTCTTCATCGCTGAACTCGGCCTGCGTAAGCTCCCCTGGCGAATTATCAGTTAAGAATCCCCTGTAAATCGAATCCGACGTATTTCAAGTTATGTCTAATCATATTCGGCTCATCGCTGTTTCAAAAGAGAGGTACATATTCAGTAAACCCATCC